>NZ_KV794745.1:520-145518 GCF_001808895.1 Corynebacterium sp. HMSC070E08 | reverse complement strand
GACAAAAGGCGCCTGGCAAAAGGCATCAGTCAAAAGGCGTTTTCACGGTTAAAAACGCCTTTCACTCAGGGCAGATGGCGTTTTTAGACCCAAAGATGCCTTCTACCAGATGCCTTTTGCGAGACACTCTCCTGACTTAGGCCAATGCAGTGCGGAAAAATCCCACCCCACCGCAGAAACCACCGGTGAGCAGCGCCAAGAATGACGCTGCTCACCCATCCACGACCTAAGTCGACTTTTAGTTGATAACGGCGATGAGGTCGCCGCCCTCAACCTTGGTGGCGGCGCCGATGGCGACGCGCTCGATGGTGCCATCCTTGGTGGCGGAGATGGAGGCTTCCATCTTCATGGCCTCGATGACGGCGATCTGGTCGCCGGCCTTGACCTCGTCGCCAGGCTTGGCGGTCGGGTTCACCACGCCGGCAAACGGTGCGGCCACGTGGCCTTCGTTGGACGGGTCAGCCTTTTCCACGGTGGCGACGGTGGACTCGACGTTGTTGTCGCGCACCTTGAGCGGACGGATCTGGCCGTTGACGTTGAGCACGACGTTGCGGATGCCCTTCTCGTCCGGCTCACCCATTGCGTCAAGACGCAAGGTGATGGGCTTGAGGTCCGCGCGGTCGTTGGAGCCCTCCGGGAAGTGGTGAACAATGTAGTCCTTACCTTCTTCCAGACCGTAGAAGAAGACGGTGTCCGTCAGTGCCTCGGTGTTGCCGTAGGTGCGGCGGAACTCGTTGAACTCCTCGAACTGCTTCGGGAAGAGCAGACGGTTGAGGGAAGCGCGGCGCTCAGTGGAATCATCCGAAGTCAGGTGTGCCTTCTCCTCTTCGGGGACGGGCTTGACGGTGACGTCGCCAGGCGCACGGCCTTCCAGGACCTTGTCGCGCAGCGGCGGCCAACCACCCGGAGGCGTACCGAGCTCACCGCGCAGGAAGGCGATGACGGAATCCGGGATGTCGTACTTGGTGGGGTTGGCCTCGAAGTCAGCCGGGTCTACGCCAGCGCCCACAAGGTGCAGGGCGAGGTCACCGACCACCTTGGAGGACGGGGTCACCTTGGTCGGGCGGCCGAGCATCTCATTCACCGCAGCGTAGGTGTCCTCGATGATCTCGAAGCGGTCCTCCAAGCCCAGGGCGGTAGCCTGCGCGCGCAGGTTGGACAGCTGGCCACCTGGAATCTCGTGGCGGTAGACGCGGCCGGTCGGTCCAGGAATACCCTTCTCGAAGGGCTGGTAGAGCTGGCGGACGGCCTCCCAGTACGGCTCCAGATCGGAGACTGCCTTGAGGGAGATGCCGGTATCACGCGAGGAGTTCGAGAACGCCGCGATGATGGCGGACAGCGAAGGCTGGGAGGTAGTTCCCGCCAGCGGTGCGGAGGCACCATCCACGATGTCGGCGCCAGACAGCGCTGCCGCGTAGTAGGTAGCCAGCTGGCCGCCTGCGGTATCGTGCGTGTGCACGTGAACCGGCAGGTCGAACTCCTTGCGCAGAGCCATAACCAGCTTGGATGCAGACTCCGGACGCAGCAGGCCCGCCATGTCCTTAATCGCCAGGACGTGGGCACCGGTGTTGACGATCTCTTCGGCCAGCTTGAGGTAGTAATCCAGCGTGTAGAGCTTCTCATCCGGGGAGCACATGTCGCCGGAGTAGGCCATGGCAACCTCGGCCACGGTGGTGTTGGTCTCCAGGACGGCGTCGATAGCCGGGCGCATCTGGCTGACGTCGTTCAGCGCGTCAAAGATGCGGAAGACATCCACGCCGGACTTGGCAGCCTCCTGCACGAAGCCGGTGCACACGTCGTTAGAGTAGGGCGAGTAGCCCACGGTGTTGCGGCCGCGCAGCAGCATCTGGATGTTCTGGTTCGGCATGGCCTCGCGCAGCAGGTCCAGGCGGACCCACGGGTCTTCCTTAAGGAAGCGCATGGCCACGTCATAGGTGGCACCACCCCATGCCTCCACAGAGTAGAGCTCAGGGGTCATGCGGGCGACGGCTTCCGCCGCGGTGACCAGAGCGGTACCGCGCACGCGGGTGGCCAGCAGGGACTGGTGGGCGTCACGGAAGGTGGTATCGGTGACGGCCAAGGCGTCCTGCTTGCGGATCTTCTCCGCCCACTTCTTCGGGCCCAGCTCCAGCAAGTCGTCGCGAGAACCGCGCGGCAGCTCGGAGTTAAAGTCCAGATCCGGCAGCTTATCGAAGGGGCGCAGGGTGGTCGGGCGCTCGCCGTTCGGCTTGTTAACGGTCACGTCCGCGATGTAGTCAATGATGCGACCAGACTCATCCACGGCCGGCGGAGCCTTGAGCAGATCCGGGTGCTCCGGAATGAAGCTGGTGTCCACGCGGGTGTTGACGAAGTCCGACTCACGCAGCAGGGCGCGCAGGAAGCCAATGTTGGTGGCCACGCCGGCCACGGTGAACTCGTTAAGCGCACGCTGGGCGCGGGATACCGCCTGCTCGAAGGTGGCACCACGGCAGGTCATCTTCACCAGCAGGGAGTCGAAGTTCGGGGAAATCTCCGCGCCGACGGCCGTTGCACCGTCGAGACGCACGCCCGCACCGCCCGGCGAACGGTACTGGGTCAGCGTACCGGTATCCGGACGGAAACCGTTGGAAGGATCCTCAGTAGTGATACGGCACTGCAGGGCCGCGCCGTTGATGTGGATGTCTTCCTGCTTGAGGCCCAGCTCCTCCAGGGAGAGGCCTGCGGCAATCTGCATCTGGGACTTCACGATATCAACGCCCGTGACCTCCTCGGTTACGGTGTGCTCCACCTGCACACGCGGGTTCATCTCGATGAAGACGTGATTGCCCTTTTCATCGACGAGGAACTCGACGGTACCGGCGCCTTCGTAGTTGATGTGCTCGCAAAACTTCACGGCGTCCGCGCAGATACGGTCACGCAGCTCCGGGTCCAGCGTTGGCGCCGGGGCAATCTCCACGACCTTCTGGTGGCGGCGCTGCACGGAGCAGTCGCGCTCATACAGGTGCATGACGTTGCCCTGGGAGTCGGCCAGAATCTGCACCTCGATGTGCTGCGGGCGAATCACCGCGGTCTCAAGGTAGACGTGGCCGTCACCGAAGGCGGCCTCTGCCTCGCGGGATGCCTCAGCGCACTTGGTCTTCAGCTCGGCCTCGTTCTCGATGAAGCGCATGCCGCGGCCACCGCCGCCGGCCACGGCCTTCACGAAGACGGGGAACTCAAAGTCCTTGGCGTATTCCGCCAGCTTGTCGACGTCCGTCGAGGGCTTCGAGTCCTTCAGAGTCGGCAGCCCTGCTTCCTCGGCTGCGGCCACTGCGGCGGCCTTATCACCGGTCAGGTCCAAGGTCTCGGCGGTGGGGCCGATGAATTTAATGCCGTTATCACGGCACGCGCGGGCCAGATCGGCGCGCTCCGAGAGGAAGCCATAACCCGGGTAAATGGCATCCGCACCGGACTTCTTGGCGGCGCGAATAACCTCGTCGATATCGAGATAAGCCTTAACCGGCTGGCCCTCAGTACCGATACGCACGGCCTCGTCCGCGAAGGCACGGTGGAAGGAGTTGCGGTCTTCCTTGGGATAAATTGCAACGGTCTTGGAACCGACCTCAAAGGCGGCGCGGAAGGCACGCACGGCAATCTCACCGCGGTTGGCCACCAAGATCTTAGAGAAGGACTTGTGGGCGGTATCAGACACTAGGAGTGATCCTTTCAGATAGGAACAATACGAAGACAAGGATAGTGTCCGAGGCGACAACGCGGGCGGAAATCGACATATCGGTCAACAGATTTCGAATAGGTTCTCGCCAGACTCCTAGGCACACCCCTAGAAGACTCACCCCTTCATGAACAGCTCCCCTCCCCCCTTTAAACATGCAGCGGCCAAATAGGAGAAGAGTTACTTCGCTTTTAAAAAAATATAAACCTATTGACATGTTCTACCCTCCGTTTCTATCCTTCAATCAGGTTCATAAGAACCAACTTCATCCTTCACTTCCAAAGACCGCACGGTGAAGACAGAAAAGAGCTTATGAACTCAGTCACCATTTCTAACGTCCACAAGTATTTAGGCGAAGGCGCCCAGCGCACGCATGTTCTCAAAGGCGCAAGCCTAGAAGCTGGTGAAGGCGAGTTTCTCGGCATTTCAGGAAAGAGCGGCTCCGGTAAAACAACTCTCCTGCGCGCGGTTGCAGGTCTTCTACCTATCGATGAAGGCTCAATCTCGGTCTTCGATACCTGTGTATCCACCGCTGCTCCCAAGGAACTACTCGCCTTGCGCCGCAACACAATCGGCTTCGTCTATCAAGACGACCTGTTGATGAATGAACTCACAGCGCTCGAAAATGTCATGCTTGTGCTTGCTGCAGCGGGATTCGATGAGACGACGGCACACGACAAGGCTTGCGAGGCCTTAACCCAGGTAGGACTTGCAGAACTCGCTCAACGATTTCCCGCAGAGATGTCGCGCGGCCAATGCCAAAGAGTAGGAATCGCCCGAGCACTGTCTGGGAAACGGCGAATTCTCTTGGCTGATGAGCCGTCTGCTGCGCTCGATTCTGAAAACTCGCACGGCATTTTTCGACTCTTCAAGAAGCTGGCATCAACTGGCACAACCGTGATAGCGACCAGTCACGATCCCATCATGCTCGACTATTGCAGCACGGCCTACACGCTGATCGACGGCCAGCTTGGGAAAGCAGCCCCGAATGCTCAATGAACTAATCACGAAAGTCGTGCATTCTTCGAAACGGTATCGTTTCGGCGCAGCGGCAATCGCAGTGTGCTTAGGATTATTCGCATTTGCTGTCTCGGCTGATCTCTTCATGATGTTGTCCCCGCAGCAGAAGGCGCAGTCAGAATTGGGAAACAACGCCGTGCGGGTGGACGTGCCTGTGTACACGCGGGCGGGCGTGGTTGAACAGACGCTGCCGCAACTTGATTCCCCAGAGAGGGGCTTTACTACCCAACTCGAGACTTACGATCTCTATGTCGATAGCAATCCATCAGCTTCCCTTGTCTACAAGGAGTCTCACTGGGAAGAGCAAGCTCCCGATTTTGGGTTGGCATTGGTTCAGGGCCATTGGCCAAGCGCCCCCGGGGAAGTAATCGTCACTGAGGACGTTAACCTTAGCCTCGGAGAGAACACAACTGCATTCAACGGCACGCTACCGCTCCGCATCGTTGGCGTTGTATCGAATTCCTTCCACAGCCAGGAGAAAGCGGTGTACGGCGCATCGGGAACATGGAACACCATCGACGCCGACGCTTATTCCATGACCTCCGCTTCGGTCCGGCCGATTGTGTTCGGTTCCGAAGGAACGACTCCTGCCGAGCTCACCGACTTCATTAGCAGTCAGCTCGAAACTACAAACCTCGTCGATCACGCCGCGCTTGACGACGCCTTTTCGACCTCACTCCTCACCCGCGAAAGCCTGCTCGCAACGCCGCCTTCAGGATTCGCCGATAGCTATTCCTTCTTCTTCGGCCTGTTTGCCGTTGTCATACCGTGTGCTTTGATCCTCTTTTTGTGGCGAGTCACGTACCTAGTTCTTCACCCGTTGAACCGGCGGTTCTTCGAGCTAGGGATCTCCCCCTTCCTGTTGTGGAAGTCCAGCACATCCACCCTGCTTCGTTCAGCCCTGATGTACTCCGTCTTAGGCCTCGTTGTAGGTGCAGGCCTGGCGCAATGCGTGCGCCCTTTCATTTCGGGACTTGCAGGGTTGCCTGATCCTGGAGTCCTCATTCCGTGGAAATGGTTAGTGCTTCTTCTCGCTAGCTCGCTAGCAGCACTCCTGATTGGCGGTGTTGCCACCGCGCCGTCGACCCAGCCGCATCCGTTCTGGAAAGACATCCCGCTGCCAGCCCTATCGGCATCATTCTTGCGTTGGAGTGCTATTGCTATTGTCCTTGTGGCCGCACTCTTTACGGTCGCTTCAGCACTGCTGGGGCCAGACGTGTTCGAAACCTGGGCGCCATTGCCAACCGTGGCATTGTGCATCGTCTTTTCTCTTCTTCTCGCACGCTGTCCGCGAACCAGCCGGCCCTACACTCCAGCAGGCGTGGCCCTGAGATTTGCAGAGAAGCACCGGCAGCTTATTGGCACGGGTCTGACATTGTTGGTCCTGTGCATGGGAACCGCCGTGTTTAGCAGTTCGATGTCAGCCAGCTTCACAGCCAGTGAGAATGACAGTTTGACGTCAACGATCGCCCCAAACCAGGCACATGTTTTAGAAAAAACAGATGACGGCCTAGCCACAAACGCTGATTCCGTTCAGCACGTGGCCCACGCGTTGGGCGTTCCCGCCCCAGTTCGAGTCTCTTATGTCCAGGCCACGCTAGACATGCCCACAGAGATGTCGGGAACCTTTGGCGTACTGACCGTCGAATCCGTTCATGACGTAGAGCAGCTCTTAGGCCGAGAGCTCACGGACCATGAAAAAGATGTTCTTAAGACCGGAGCTTTGGTCCGCGATAACCGATTCATCAACCATGAGCACGTTTCAATCGGCACAAGCGGAAACTCGGCCCCTACATCACTTCCAGCGCTGAGCACGGATTTCGGACCTCACTGGGAGAAACTAGCTGGAGGGTTTATCCTCGAATCCACGGCGCAGAAACTCAACGCACCGGCACGTGGGACACAGTGGGTCTTTACGGGGCTCAAAGAAGACGAAGAAAAGCGCTTTCTTGATAGCGCTGCACGAGCCCATATCCCCCACGAGCTCGTACTACTGCCACTGGTTCAAACCTCTTCGACACCGCGGGCATTCTACATCAGCTTGGCGGCCGCGCTGCTCAGCGCGTTAGCCGTAACCTTTGTTTTCTCGCGGCAACTTGCTCGCGCTACCGAAGCAATCGAGACCACCTTCAAAGTACTAGGCCTCGATTCTTCCTGGCACCTAAGAATCGTTGTACTCACGACGGCCACACTGACATGTGTTGCGATCATTTCTGGCTGTCTCGCTGGAATCCTCCCACTCGCCGGAATGGTTTACGCAATGGGAGATGGCCTCACATTCGCCATCGATTGGAAGGCTCTTCTTGTTGCCGCAGGCGCAATAACACTGGGCGCTGCAAGTGGCGTTGGCATGACATGCCTTCGCTACGTGCAGCGCCCAGCGTCAAGCGCAACCGCTAATTAAATCTGCTTCGGCGGAACGGAGCGCTGCTCCTTGCCGTTGTAGGCAGACAGCGGGCGGATGAGGGAGTTGTTCTCGTTCTGCTCCACGATGTGTGCGGTCCAGCCGGTGATGCGGGCCATCACGAAGATCGGGGTGAAGAACTCGATGTCGAAGCCCAGGATGTGGTACGCAGGGCCAGCCGGGAAGTCCAGGTTCGGCTGAATCTTAATGGAGGTGTTCTCGTACATGGTCTTCGCCATGTTTTCGTACATCTCCACCCACTGCTCCTGGCCGTGGTCCTTGGCCAGCTCGCGGAAGGCGGCCTCCATGGTCGGCACACGGGAGTCACCGTTCTTGTAGACGCGGTGGCCGAAGCCCATGACGAGCTCCTTGTTCTTGAGCTTGTTCAGGGTCCACTCCTCCGCCTTGGCCGAGTCACCGACCTCCAGGAAGTTCTTCATCACGGCCTCGTTAGCGCCACCGTGCAGCGGGCCCTTCAGGGCGCCGATAGCTGCGGTAACCGCGGAGTAGGTATCGGACATCGTGGAGGTCACCACGCGGGCAGCGAAGGTGGAGGCATTGAAGGAGTGCTCGGCGTAGAGGATGAGGGACTTATCAAAGGCCTCGATATCGGAGCGCGACAGGGCCGGCGAGCCTTCCTCTTCGCCAAAGACCATCCACAGGAAGTTCTCCGCAAAGCCCTTCTTGCGGGAAGGCTCGATGTACCCCTCACCGCGGCGACGGCGGATGTCGAGTGCAACGATGGTCGGCAGCTTCGCCATGAGCTCCAGCGCGGTGCGACGGATGTGCTCGGAATCCTTGGTGTACTCCTCCGGGTCCTGGGAGCCGATGAAGGAGACCGCGGTGCGCAGAACGTCCATCGGGTGGCAGGACTTCGGCATGGAGGTGATCAGGTCGATGAGGTGGCGGTCCAGGTGGCGCAGCGCCTTCTCACGAGCGGAGAAGCGGACCAGCTCATCCTGGGTCGGCAGCTCGCCGTTCCACAGCAGGTAAGCAACCTCCTCGAAGGAGCAGTAGCGGGCCAGCTCCTGCACCGGGTAGCCACGGTAGGTCAGGGAGTTGGTCTCCGGGACAACCTTGGACACGGCGGTCTCGTCGACGACAACGCCGTACAGGCCCTTGCGGATCTCTGGGGTTTCAGACATGGTGTTTTTCTCCTTTTATAGGGGTCTAGATTGAGTTCTAGGCCGTGGGGTTTAGTCAAAGGTGGGCTTGTAGCTGTCCTTGGAGTAGGTGAACACGCTCTGGTCGAAGGCGTTGTACTCGTCGTAGCGCACCAGCTCATACAGGCGGGAGCGGTGCTGCATGCGGTCGAGCCATTCCTCGGATTGCAGGCCGGTTTCCTGCATGTCGCGGAGGAACTCTTCGGTAGCACCCATGGCCACGCGCAGGGTGGATACCGGCCAGATGACGGCGTTATAACCCAAGTCTTCGATGCGCTTGGCGGATAACAGCTCGGTCTTGCCGAACTCCGTCATGTTGGCCAGCAGCGGGGTGTCCACGGCGGCGCGGAACTTTTCGAAGTCCTCCGGCGAGTAGAGGGCCTCGGTGAAGATGAGGTCCGCGCCGGCATCGGCGTAGGCCTTGGCGCGCTCGATGGCCTCATCGATGCCATGGATGCCGGCGGCATCGGTACGCGCACAGATGATGAAGTTCTCATCGCGGCGCTCGTTGACGGCGGCGGTAATGCGGCGAACCATGAGATCCGTCGGCACCACTTCCTTGCCGTCGAGGTGACCACAGCGCTTCGGGTTGACCTGGTCTTCCAGGTGGCAGCCGGCCAGGCCGGCGTCCTCCAGCGCGGCAACCGTGCGGGCGGCGGACATCGGTTCGCCGAAGCCGGTGTCGGCGTCGACAAGCACCGGCAAATCCGTGGCACGAGCGATGTGCCCGGCGCGCTGCGCTACCTCGGTGAGAGTGGTCAGGCCGATGTCCGGCAGGCCCAGGTCATTGGCCAGCACCGCACCGGAGACGTACACGCCGCCGAAGCCGCCGATGTCCTGGATGAGCCGCGCGGTCAAAGGATTGAAAGCGCCCGGCAGCGTGGTGATTTCCGGTGCGTTCAGCGCCTCGCGGAAGCTCTTGCGCTTGTCGGCATTGCTAATAGTGGAACCAAATAGGCCAGCCATTTAGAACAGTCCCTTCGGGGTCTCGGGTGCGGTAGCGATGGCCTCGTCGGTGAGGCGAACGTTGAGCTCGTTGAGGTCGGTGAGGTTCTCCAGGTTCTGGGCGGCAGCGAGGAAGCGCTCCTGCTCCTCCTCCGAGACCTTGCCGGCAGCCAGCTTCTTGAACTTGTTGATGTATTCCTCGCGGCCGAAGGGGCGGGCGCCGAGCGGGTGGGCGTCGGCCACCGCGCGCTCGTCCTCAATCACAGTGCCGTCCTTGAAGGTAATGACAGCCTTGCCGCCGAAGGCCTTCTCATCCAGGTCGTTGGAGTGGTAGCGGCGGGTCCACTCGGGGTCCTCGACGGTGGAGATCTTGTGCCACAGGTCGATGGTGTCCTGGCGGTGCTTGCGCTCATCGGAGTAGGAGGTCTCGTAGTCCCACTCGCCGTCTTGGAGGGCCACGGCGAAGATGTACATGATGGAGTGATCCAGGGTCTCGCGGGAGGCGTTCGGGTCCATCTTCTGCGGGTCGTTGGCGCCGGTACCGATGACGTAGTGGGTGTGGTGCGAGGTGTGCAGGACGATGGACTCGATGTCCTCGGTCTTCAGTCCCTTCTCCGCGAGCGTCTTCTTAAGTGCAAAGGCCATGTCGATCGGGGCCTGCGCCTGGTACTCCGCGGAGTGCTCCTTGGTGTAGGTATCCAGGATGGCGCGCTTTTCCTCACCCTCCGCCGGCAGCGGAACGGTGTAGGTGCGCTCCGGGGAGTGGAGCATCCAGGCGATAAAGCCGTCCTCACCTTCCCAAATCGGGGCTGGGGCGCCCTCGCCGCGCATGGAGCGATCCACTGCCTCGATGCCCATCTTGCCGGCAAAGGCCGGTGCATAAGCCTTCCAAGAGGAAATAAGACCCTTGCGGGACTGGCGGGTAGCGGTGGTGGTGTGTAGCGCCTGGCCGATGGCCTGGTAGATGGTGTCGACGTCGAGGTTCAGCATGGTGCCGAGGCCCGCGGCGACGGAGGGGCCGAGGTGCGCCACGTGGTCGATCTTCCACTCGTGGAGGCAGATGCCCTTAACCAGGTTGACCTGGATTTCATAGCCGGTAGCCAGGCCGCGGATAAGGTCCTTGCCGGTCAGGCCCTTGTGCTGTGCCACGGCCAGAATCGGCGGGATGTTATCGCCCGGGTGGGAGTAATCGGCGGCGAGGAAAGTGTCGTGGTAGTCCAGCTCACGCACGGCAGTGCCGTTGGCTAGGGCTGCCCACTCGGCGGAGTATGCGCCGTCCACGCCGAAGATGGTGGCGCCGCCTTCCTGCACCGGGTGGGCCTGCGCAATAACGCGGGCGGAGGTAACCGGGCGGCGCGTTGCGGAAGCGACGGCCACGGAAGCGTTATCGATGATGCGGTTGATGATCATCTCGGTGGTCTCGGCCGGAACCTCGACGGGATCGGCGGCTACCTTGGCGATCTTGTAGGCGAGGTGCTCTTCGATGGGGAAGTTCTCGGCGGACTTGTGGGTACGTACTTCGTGGTTAATCAAAGGGGTTCTCCTCCTAGACAAGAACAACGATTGCGATAGGCATCACACTAACCCCAGCCCGTGCGCCCTGCCACATGTGTAAACTGTGACTATCTGTTGCAGGGATTTGCGTTACTTGCAAAACTTGTGGAATCCCCAGGCAGGAAGGCTTTTTAGGAGGAAACAGACGGTGACCAAGCACTACGCGGGGGCGAGAATCCACGCATTACGCAAGGAACGCCACCTCACGCAAGCCGCCATGGCGAAGCAGCTGGGGCTATCCACCAGCTATCTCAATCAGTTGGAAAATGACCAGCGCCCGCTCACCGTCACCGTCCTCATGCAGCTGACCCAACGCTTCGGCGTTGATGCCACCTACTTCGCTGGGGACCGTGACCTGCGTGCGCTCGCCGAGCTGCGCCAGCTCTTCCCTGAGGCATCTGAGGCAACTCTTACCGATCTCAGCGGGCGCTTCCCCGAACTTCTGCCCCGACTTGTCGACGCCGCCGCGCACACCCCCGCCGAACCCGGCCCCTTCGAAGCGGTCCGCGACTTCTTTTACGACGCGCACAACTACGTCCACAGCCTCGACATCGCCGCCGAGAAGCTTTCCGATTCGCTCGGGGACCGAGTTTTGCGCCGCGGGCGCTTGGCTTCCGTCCTGCAAGACGAGTTCGGTGTTACGACGCGATTTTCCTCCTCGTCCCCGCGCCGACGCACCTTCCACAACCGGGAGCTGCACCTGCGCGCGGGCCTTACGGAATCCCAGCTGGTTTTTGAGATGGCCCTTCAGTACTGCCTGCTGGCCTACCCGGAGCACTGCGCGGAACTCGTCGCCGAATTACCGGGCGAGGAAGCACAGACTATTGGCACTCTGGGCCTCGCGCAGTATTTTGCCGCCGCCGTGACCATGCCTTATACCCAGTTCCTCGCCACCGCAGAGGAAACGCGCTATGACATCGACGTCATCGCGACGGCCTTTGGCACTGGTTTCGAAACCACCGCGCAGCGCTTGGCGACGTTACAGCGACCCGGCCACCAAGGTGTTCCCTTCTCCTTCATCCGCACCGACCGCGCGGGCAATATCTCCAAGCGCCAGTCCTCCACCGCTTTCCACTTCGCCCGCAGCGGCGGCTCCTGCCCATTGTGGGTGGTGCACCGCGCGTTTGAAACGCCCAACCGCATCACGCGCCAGGTGGCCTCGATGCCCGATGACCACACCTACTTATGGATCGCGCGCTTCGTCCAAGGACAGGCCCAGGCCTGGGGCACGCCGCGCAAGGAATTCGTCGTGGGCCTAGGCTGCGATATCGCACAAGCGGATCGCGTGGTCTACGCGGACGCGCTCAACCTCTCCCCTTCCGAGGCGACCCCCATCGGCCCCGGCTGCGCCGCCTGCCCGCGCCCGGCGTGCCCGCAGCGCGCCTTCCCGCAGGCGGGCCGGCCCGTCAGCCTCGACCTCAATGCCACGCCGGTGACGGCATACGCCACCTCGTAGTTCTCTCATTTTCGCCTAGGCTTTCGAATCTCTTGCGGCGATGTCCGGTGGGCTTGCCACTATAGGACGTGTTCGGCACCACGCCGAGTTCTCTTCACTCACCTATGCAGGAGGTTCTCTCTCATGTCCAACCCTTATGCAGCTCCCCAGTTCTCTCCGGAACCAACCTCAGGGCAGGCAGCACCGAAGAAAAAGAAGAAAGGCGGCTGCCTCAAGTGGGGCGCGGGGGCAATCGCGGTATTGGTGCTCGGCAGCGTCGCCCTCAATGCGGGTTCTGACGGCGATGACCCGACCAACACCGCCGCACCGGAGCCAAGCACAAGCATCACGGCCGTCGATATCAACAATGCCGCAGCTGACGTGGAATCCACTGCAAGCGATACTGGCAGCGATGACAACGCCGTACCCACAGAGCACAAGAATGCTCTGCGCGCGGCGAAGCGCTATGTGGACTTTTCTGCCTTCTCTGAGGCTAAGCTCTATGACCAGCTCACGAGCGAATACGGCTCGCAATTCTCCCCGGAGGCGGCGCAGTACGCCATGGATCAGCTCGATGTGGATTGGAATGCCGAGGCTCTCGAGTCCGCCGAACACTACGTGGATTTCGCCGCCTTTTCCAAGGCCAAGCTCTATGACCAGCTGACCTCCGAGTACGGAGAGAAGTTCACACCGGAACAGGCACAGTACGCCGTGGACACGGCAAATGCTGATTGGATGGCCGAAGCCGTCGAGGCAGCGGAAAACTACCAAGAGATGATGCCGATGTCCGGCCCGGCGCTGCTCGATCAGCTCACCAGCGAGTACGGCGAGAAGTTCACCATGGAAGAAGCCCAGCATGCCGTGAGCACACTGGGCTTATAAATCCGAGCCGAAGCTAAACCAGAGCCAGGTCTGATTTACTCGCGGTCGCTATTCAAGGTCGTCGTGGGCGACAAGGCGGCGGGCCGCCTCCGTGATGGTGCCCGACAGGGACGGGTAGACCGCGAAGGAATCCGCCAGCTGGTTCACCGTGAGCTGGTTGGTCACCGCCACGGCGATGGGCAGGATGAGTTCGGAGGCGGTCGGCGCGACGATAACGCCGCCGATGACACGGCCGGAGGTAGCGCGGCAGAAGAGCTTAACGAAGCCATGCTGCAGGGAGCGCATCTTGGCACGTGGGTTGGTGTTCAGCGGCATCATGACGGTGCGGGCAGCGACCTCACCGGCCTCAATCTCTGCCTGGGTGAAGCCCACGGCAGCGATCTCTGGGCGGGTAAACACGGCGGTTGCCACAGTCTTCAAGCGCAGCGGGGACACACCCTCACCCAGGGAGTGGTACATGGCGATGCGGCCCTGCATCGCAGCAACGGAAGCCAACGGGAACAGATCGGAGCAATCGCCGGCGGCATAGATGCCGGCCACGTTGGTGCGGGAGACGCGGTCAACCTCAATGTGACCGGACGGCGTGGTGGCCACACCAACGTGCTCCAAGCCGAGGTTTTTGGTGTTCGGGATGGAACCAATGGACATGATGACGTGGGAACCGTGGATCTCGCGGCCATCCTGAGTCTTGACCACGACGTTGCCGTCTTCTGTGCGGGAGACCGTCTCCACGCGGCAGTTCTTCTCCAGCTCCACGCCACGCTCAGCCAGGACGGTCTCGAGGACGTCGGCAGCGTCAGCATCATCGTGCGGCAGAATGCGGTCGCGGGACGCCACCATGGTCACGCGCACTCCCATCTCCGCGAAAGCAGAAACGAACTCCGCACCGGTCACACCGGAACCCACCACGATGAGGTGCTCCGGCTCCTCCTTGAGGTCATAGACCTGCTGCCAGGTGAGGATGCGCTCGCCGTCCGGCTGCGCGCCCGGCAGGATGCGCGGGGTGGCACCGGTAGCAACGAGGACGAGGTCCGCGTCGAGGATCTCAGTGGTGCCATCTTTGTGGGTGACGTCGATCTTGTGCGCTGCCCCCTTCACACCGTGCTGATCCTCGGAGAAGGCAGCGCGCCCATCGATGACCTTGACGCCGATCTTCTCTAGGCCCGCACGGACGTCACGGGACTGGTTAGCAGCCAGCGCCTGCACGCGGCCGTTGAGGGCCTCCAGGCTCAGCTGCAGCGAGCCGAGCTGGTGGTTCAGACCCATATCATCCGCGCGGCGGAAGTCGGTGCGAATGTTGGCGCCAGCGATGAAAGACTTCGAGGGCACGCAGTCCAAGAGAACGGAGGAGCCACCCGGGCCCTGTTCCTCAACCAACGTAATGTGCGCGCCGTACTTGGCGCCGGCGGTCGCAGCCTCGTAGCCTGCGGGGCCACCGCCGATAATTACGATGCGGGGGGCTTCCTGTGACACTGTCGCTCCTTTTTTAAAATTCTGCCTATAAGAACTCTGGGAAATCCTTGTCACAGTGTAGTGCTTAGGCGCTTAATCCTCCACGTTGGCGAACTGTTCTGCTACGGAACCAAAGAGTTTGACACCCACGCCGATAGCCCGCTCATCAGGCGCCAAATCCCCCATGTGGAGATCGTGCTGCTCTCCTTCACCAGACCAGCAGCCCAAACGGGCCATGGAGCCGGGGACCTTCTCTAGGTACCACGAGAAGTCTTCGCCGCCCGAGGACTGCGGGGCCTGAACCACGGCTTGCGGGTCGATGGCCTGGGCAGCGCTGGCGAGGAGGGCGGTGGAGACGTCGTCGTTAAGCACGGGCGGAACCCCACGGTGATAGACCAACTCGTGCTCGACCCCCAAGGGAGCGAGAACCTGCTCGACGAGCTCGGAGAAGAGCTGCTGCATGTCGCGCCAAATGCCAATGTCCGCCGTGCGCATCGTGCCGGACACAGAACCGGTCTCGGGAATCGCGTTCGGGGCATAACCCGAATTCACCTGGCCAAACACCAAAACGGTGCCGGTGCGCGGATCGACGCGGCGCGAGAGCAAGCCCGGCAGGTCCGTCAGCAGCTTGCCCAGGGCATAGACGACGTCTGCCGACAAGTGCGGGCGTGACGTGTGCCCGCCCGGGCCGGAGACGTTGATTTCCACGACATCGGTGGCCGAGGTGATCGCCCCGGCGCGAACGCCGATGCGCCCGACGCGCAGCTTCGGTTCCACGTGGACGGCAAAGATAGAGTTCACCCCGTCGAGCGCACCCCATTCAATGACGTCGGTGGCACCGCCCACCCACACCTCTTCAGCGGGCTGGAAGATGACGCGGACGCCGAAGTCCAGTGGGTGCTCGCGGTTGAGGTCCGCCAAGGCGCAGGCCGTAGCAAGGGCGATGGTGGTGTGCATGTCGTGCCCACACGCATGCATGACGCCGGGCACCTCGGAGGTGTATTCGAGGCCGGTGACCTCGGTGACAGGAAGCGCGTCGATGTCGGCGCGGAAGGCCAGGCGCCCGAGTTCCGTATCGGGACCGATGTCCACCATGAGGCCGGTTTCGGGGAAAAGCTGCGGCTCCAAACCGTACTCGCGCAGGGTGCGGGACAGGAAGCGGGTGGTTTCCACCTCGTTATTGGAGGTCTCCGGGTGGCGGTGGATATGGCGGCGCCACGCGATGACCTCCGCGCGGTGGTTGCTGAACCACTCACTGACGTAGTCCGAGATCACTGCTTCCTCCTCCGTGGTTTCCTACTGGGAAGAGTCTACAACTAGACCATGCGGTTCAGTTAGTCGGGCAGGTCACGCGCCAGATATACTGAGCGGTCTGCCCTGTCCGACGGTTTCGCTACAGGTCGATATTGCGGGGACCGTAAAGGCGATCGCCGGCATCGCCAAGGCCCGGGACGATGTAGGCGTCCTCGTTGAGGGAGGGATCAATCGCTGCGGTGACCAAGCGGACTGGCAGCCCCGAGTTGGCCAGCGCATCAACGCCCGGCTGCGCGGAGACCATGCAGATTGCCGTGATGTCGGTAGCGCCGCGATCTGCCAGGAGCTTCAGGGAGTGCAGGAGGGAACCACCCGTGGCCAGCATTGGATCAACCACGAAGACACTCCGACCGCTGAGATCCTCCGGCAGGGCTTCCAGGTAAGGCACCGGCTCGTGGGTTTCTTCATCGCGCGCCATGCCAATGAAGCCCACCTGGGCATCCGGGATCATGGACAGTGCCGGATCAATCATGCCCAGGCCAGCGCGGATAATGGGCACGATGATCGGAGGGTCCTGCAGGCGGGTACCGTCGGCCGTGGCGACGGGTGTGACGCACTCAAAGTGCTCAACGGGCAGGTCGCGCGCCGCCTCATAAACAAGCATGGTGCCCAGATCTCGCAAGGCAGCACGGAAGGCGGCGTTGTCGCTGCGGGCATCGCGCATGAGGGTCAGCCGGGATGTGGCGAGGGGGTGGTCTACTACGTGGATATCCATGTCCTTCACTGTATAAGAATTGGTCGGGAACCGATCAGCGGGCGGTGAAGTCTAATAAGGCATGACTAGCTTCGATACTTTCACCATTGATACTGAACACACTCGCCGCTTAGCCCACGAACTTGCCGCTGTCTCTCAGGCCTCTCCCGCTCCTTCTCCCGAGCTACCGATAGAGCCGGTCGTGGACGGCTTTAGCAGTGCGTTCAACGCCGCTATGGAGAATCTCACAGCACGCCTTGCCCAGGTCAGAGCCGATGCCGGAGCGGTGGCAGAGTCCAGCTTCCGCATGGCGCGGGAAGCCGAGGAGACCGATAGTGGCCTCGCGAGCGCGTGTGGAGGTCTGTGATGTTGGAATCAGCGATAGCTCAGATTGCGCGGATGCAGCCGGCGCAGCTTCCCGACGTCTCCCTGCCCACTGTGCCCGATCTCACTGCCGCGGGACCCCTCGCGGAGATAGCGCACGGTGATCCGCGAACGCTGTTGGACACCGCCCGCCAAGCCACTGAGGATCTTTCCACGGCCCGCTCCGCTCTGGATTCCGCGCGCGGGCTGATTTCAGCGGCCGTCAGGGAACTCATCGGACTGGGCTTCGAGCTACTCCAGCGCGGTTTACCTATAGCTCTGGGGTTGTTCATTCCGAACCCGGCGGCACAGGCCGCGGCACGCTCAGCTTTGCAGGCTCTCGCTATGGAGTACGTCGGCAAGGCACTGCAGCGCTTGAAGCACTTAGCCGGCGAACTTCTGCAGGCGGCGGCTCCCCTCGTTCCCATCGGCCAGCGCGCGGTCCAGCCTTCGGTGCGTGGCCCCCAAGAAGAAAACATGGCGCGCCACGCGCTCGTCGCTCCGGCGGCGGAGAACGGGGCAACCACGCAGGGACAGGCCGCAGCACAAGCAGCGCTATCCCAGGTGGGGACTCCTTATGGGTGGGGAGGAACCGGCAACGGTAGTTTCGACTGCTCAGGACTCACCCAATGGGCCTGGAGACAGGCCGGCGTGGAACTGCCACGCACCGCTGAAAGCCAGACCGTGGGCCGACAGGTCAGCGCGGAGGAGCTGCAACCCGGTGACCTCATCGTGTGGGATGGGCACGTGGCTATGTACTCCGGCGACGGGCAGATGGTGGAGGCCGGAAGCCCCGTACAAACCAATCCATTGCGCACCAACAACATGGGGATGGCTTTCAAAGGCTTCTGGAGGCCCACAGGGTAGACTGTTTCCCCATGAACACCCGCGCTATTGTCCCTATCCAACTCTCCCTTTCCGAGGGCGATTTTTATACCCTATGGGCGCCAAAGTGGCGCCAGAACGGCTCCGAGTGGCAGGCCTTTCTTGGTGATGACGAGTCTGTCCTACTCTTTAAAACGGAAGCCGAGATGCTGTGCTTCCTCGAGTCTGGTACGAAGCATGACTTGCTCGATCACCCCAAGTGGGAAGTGTTCAACTCCCAAGCGGCGGACCGCGTGGTTCCTGAAAAGAAGCACGTGTACGACCTCGTCGGCATGCCGAAGTACCTCGCTGGCCGCCCGAGCCACGAGAACGTCTCCACGGTCGCGCGTTGTTTGGAGATTGCGCACTCGCTGGCAGAGGTCAGCGGCGCCGAGCACACCGTCATCTTCTTCGCTTCGCACTCCATCCTGCGCAACCCTGCCCGCGGTGCAGATCACTACGCCGGCGACCAGGGCATGAGCGAGTGGTCCGGCGTGGGCCGCGTTATCCACAGCAACTGGCGCGCAGTGATCGAAGACCTCGACAAGGTGGTCAAGGTCGTTCCTTCTTCTGATTTCACCCAGGATGCAACCACAAGCGCCGCCACCCGGATCTCCTCCGCCACCGAAGCAACGGAGGAAGCACGCAAAAAGGCCGAGGAAGAGCGCAAGGCCGCCGCACAATCGGCAGATCCTTATGACAGCTCCCCGTGGGCAGCCGCAGGCATCGACCCGGTAAAGATCACTGCCGACCAAAGGACTGTCTACACCCTGCGCACCTACCTCGACGGCAAGCCAGTGTTCCTGGGCAAGTGGGGCGAGATCTTCACCTTCCCCAGCTCCAAGGTGCTCGTGCGCTGGATCATGGAAAATGACGACCACGACTTGGCCAAGGTCTCCACCTGGGAGGAGGTCGTTGCCGCGGCGAACGCTGGTGAGCTGGAGGTCACGGTTCACCCGGATAACCAGTACAACTTCAACGGCATCGTGCGTGACATTGAAAAGGGCCCGGAGGCGGTCGATACGGATCAGATGGGTCGCTGCTACGAGGTCTGCGCTGATGCCGCCGACTGGTCCGGGGATGACTCCATCAACTCCTACATGCTGCAGAACCCGCGATTCCAGGACTACCTGGGCTACATGCTCGGCTCCACCGAGCACGCAGGCTACGTTCCCTCCAAGCCCTACACCGAGCACGCGGAGTCCTGGAAGGGCCTAGAGGAGATGCTGACGAAGCGCTTCTCCCGCTTTTAGTTTCTAGTCGGAGGACTCAGTCTCTTCTTCCGCTTCTTCTGTCTCGGAAGCGTCCTCCGCGAATTCCGGATCCGCCAGCTCCTCGTACGCGGGCAGAATCTTCTGCTCGATGAGGCGCTGGCGGTCCTCTTCGCTGGCAAAAGAGTTCTCAATCGCCTTGATGGTGAGGTCGAAGAACTCCTCCAGCCCATAGCCAAAGGTCTCGCTCAGGGCCAAGAAGACGTCGCTGAGCTTCTCCCCCGCCACCGTGCAGGTAAAGCCGAGCTGCTGCAGCAGCGGCAGAGGGTGATCAGCCAACTCCTCTGCGGGCAGCTCCTCCAGCGGCGCGAAGGTCAGCGCGATGCGGCGATCCCGCACCCACGCGGATGCCTTGCCTGGGCGGACGCCGTCGAGATCCGCGCTGAAGTCATCGACGAGATCGGTGGCATGCACCAAGCGCGTGGCACCCGCCTGCACTGCGGCCACGGCATCCTCATAAGAATCGACATCGCGCTCCCACGGGATGAAATCCGCGCGGAGTTTCTCAGCCGCGGACAGCTCGGTCAGCGCCACGCCCACCGCGGCCTCGCTGGCATCACCCTCAGCGATGAGCCGGGCATCGATTCCAGGAACGTCCAGTCCTTCCTGCGCGGCGGCGAGGGCCTCGGCCGCGTCGAAGGGGAAGACGCTGGGGCGCAGGCGGAGCTCGGCGTAGACCACGTGGTCGTCGGCAAGCGCCTGCACAACAGCGTGCGTGGCCGCGCGGAGCTCCTCTGGGGTGGAAGCATCCGTGGGCAACGGCGCGAAGAGCGTCACCTTGGGCAGGCCGACGAAAATCTCGGCGCCGGAGTCTTTGTTTTCGGGGCTAATCAGAGGTGCGTCATGCATGAGGATCATCCTAGGACGCGGTCTAGGATTAAGCACGCTATGAAACATGTCCCCGCGATCCTGACTGCCCTCGCCTTAGCCGCGACGCCGCCGGCGTTTGCAGAGGAGGAAGAGTCAACGTCGCCCACGCGCACCACCGCGCCGGATACCGACTCTTGCCCGCACTCCCTCGTTCCTGAGGAGCCAACGACCACCTCCGAGCGACTCTCCCCCGGCCAAGTCGCGCCCACTCCCCTGCCCGCTGTTGAGGGTGCTGCGTGCGGCGTGACCGCTCCGCGCGGTTTTCGGGTCAATAAGGACGTGGTGGCGTCGGCGTGGATGGTCAGTGACCTGGACACCGGCGAAATCATCGCCATGAAGGATCCCAATGGGCGCTACCGCCCGGCCTCCATCATCAAGGCGCTGCTAGCGCTCGTGGTCATCGAGGAGCTACCCCTCGACCAGCGCATCACCGCCACGCTTGACGACGCCTCCGTCGAAGGCTCCGCCGTCGGCCTTGGCCCCGATGGGGTCTACACCGTGGAGCAGCTTCTGCAGGGTTTGCTCATGGCTTCCGGCAACGACGCCGCGCATGCCCTCGCGCAGGCTGTTGGCGGGGATGAGGAGGCGCTGGAGAAGGTCAACGCGAAGGCACAGGAGATTGGCACGCGCTCGACGGTGGCGGCGAGCTACTCGGGCCTGGACGCGGCAGGTATGTCGACGTCCGCGGCGGATATCTCGCTGATTTACCGCGCGGCTTTTGCCAACGACACCTTCGCGCGCATCGTCGACACCGAGCACGTGGAGTTTCCCGGCTGGGGTGACATGCCTGGCTATGAGCTGTGGAACGACAATGGGCTGTTCCTCAACGACCCGGATGGCATCGGCGGCAAGACCGGCTATACCGAGGACGCACACCATACCTTCGTCGGCGCTATCGACCGCGATGGGCGTCGCCTGCAGGCGGTGCTCCTCGATACGACCGTCGAGCATGGGTTCCGCGCCTGGGAGCAGGCGCAGATGCTTCTCGACGAAGCCTCCGACGTCCGCGCCGGCGATGGCGTCGGGCACCTAGATGACTTCGCAGCCGGAAAGGAAGAGCCTGCGGAGTCTGCGGTTCCGAGCCCGGCTCCCACCACCCCGGCTGCGCCCGCCACCGCGGAGGCGGCTGCGGAGTCTTCGTCCTTCGAAGGCTCGCAGGGCTGGATTGGCTGGATGGTGGCGGGGCTCGTCGCGCTCCTCGTGGTAGTAGTTGCTACTTTTTCACTACTTCGGCGTTAGCCATGATGTCGTGCTGGCCGCGTAGGTTGTTCTTCGAGCCAATCGTGGTCACCACGTAGAGGGCACCAAAAAAGGCGATCAGCGGCCCGATGAGCGGCACGAGGGAGGCCACGCGCCACCAGTTGCGCCTAATGCTCTGCTGCCAGGTGAGCTTCTCGTGCGTCGTGACATCACGCACGGTATACCCGCCGATGAGCTTCGCGGGTGTTGCGCCAGCAAGGACCTCGAAGCAAATGTAATAGGCCACCGTGAAGATGCTGGAGATGCTGACGATCCACACCGAATTATCATCCGGGTTGGTAAAGCCAAAGCCGACGATGAAGGACACCACGAGGGCCGCGAGAAAGTAGTCAATGACGGCCATGAGCACGCGGTTGCCGGGAGAGGCGCGCCGCGCATCATCGCGGGGCGGAGTTGGCGTTGGGGCGTGCGCGCTCTCACCCCACCGGCCGGTAGTCGCGTAATCCTCCAGCTGCGCCCACGTGAGCTGGGCGCCGGACTCGACCTTTTGGTCATAGCTGGCGCGGGAGGAAGGCTCGCATAGAATGCGGGAGGCAACGGCAAGCTCCTCGCGCTCTGGGGCTTCGGGGAGGTAGCCGAGGCCTTCGAGGTGAGCGTCGGCAGCCGCCAACTGCACGCCCAGTTCTCGTGAGGTCGCGCGTGAATCGAGGCTGAAGTGCTCGTACAGGTTCGGGGCAAAAGACGCTGATAGCATCCCCACCCTACTTTCGGCGCAGCAGGGCCCAGGCACCAGCTGCGGCTGCGCCCAGGGCGGCACCGGCGCCCAGGGTCACGCCCGGGTTCGGGCCCTGGCGGATCTCGTTGCGGACGCGGATGACAGCCTGGTCTGGGACGGGCGGCACGAGCAGCTCGAGGGATTCCTCGGTGGTGGCCGTCCATGCGGAGACGTACAGGACGACGCGCCAGACCAAGTACATGACCACCATGAGGACGATTACGGGGCCGAACACGGCGCCTGCCGGGTTGCCCGCCGCGGAGGACATGATGACGGTGGACAGCTGCTTGATTACCTCAAAGAGCACCGCACCAATGGCCGCGCCCATCAGTCCCGACTTGGTGGGCACCTTGGTGCGCGGCAGGAAGGCCACCATCCACCAGAAGACGAGGAAGTTGGCGATAAGGCCGATGACGATACCGGCGACAACCAGCACTGCGCCCATGCCAGGGAAGGACTCGATGCCGACCCACTCGAAAATCTTCTGGGTCAGGCCCGAGGAACCCGCCGCCGTCACGCCGAAGGCGATAACCATGGCCACGAGCAGGCCAATGAGCCCCAGCAGATCGCTGAGCTTCTTGGTCACAAAGTTGCCCGGAGCGTCTGTCGGATCCTGCATCCACATCGCCGAAATGCCGATGCGCAGGTTGTTCATCCAGCCCAGCCCGGACCACAGGGTAGTCAGGCCACCGATGCCGTACATCGCGCCGCGCTGTTCAATCGCGGTATGCAGAATCTGCGTAATCGAATCCCCCAGATCGCCAGACACGGAGTTCGCGATCTGCTCCTCCAGTTGCTGCATGAGATCGGGGCGATTGGCCAACACGGTGGCGATGGCTGCCACCGTGAGCATGAAGATGGGGAAGATAGCCAGAACCGAGAAATACGTAATTCCGGCCGCGAACTGGTTTCCGCCCTGGCTGCCGTAGCGGTCCAGCATCTTCATGATGTGGTCGATAAAACCGGACTTCTCGCGGACTTTATCTACCGCGCCCGGCTCATCGGCATTAGCACGCTCGATGCCGTAGTCATCGGTCTTCTTCTCATCGGGTTGAGTCGTTGGCGCCACAGGCTTTCCCCTTTTTATGAAATACAGAAATAAGTTACAGAGTCCTCTACACAGTCTTCATCATGCTAACCAACTCAGCCGCGGCGCGCGGGGAGGAAGCCCACCGCCTCGTAGACCTTGTCCACGAGCGGGGAGGCGATCTCCGTGGCGCGCTCGGCGCCCTGGGCCAAGATGCGCTCGAGCTCGCCGCGGTCTTCCATGAGCTCGTCGTAGCGTGCCTTCAGCGGAGTGGTGAAGGCCTCCAGCGCTTCTGCTGTGTCCACCTTCAGGTGGCCATAGCCCTGGCCCGCGTACTTGTCCACGAGGTTCGGGATGCTCTCACCGGTCAGCGCAGACTGGATAGCCAGCAGGTTGGACACGCCGGGCTGCTTCTCGCGGTCGAAGGCCACCACGCCGAGGTCATCGGTCACCGCGGACTTAATGCGCTTAGCGGAGGTCTTAGGAGCATCGAGCAGGTTCACGATGCCCTTCGGGTTAGCGCCCGACTTCGACATCTTGGACGTCGGCTCCTGCAGGTCATAAATCTTGGCTGAGCCCTCCGGAATGAAGGCCTCTGGCACGCGGAAGACCTCGCCGTATTTGTTGTTGAAGCGCTCCGCCAGGTTGCGAGTGAGCTCGAGGTGCTGGCGCTGGTCCTCCCCCACCGGCACATAGTGCGGGGAATACAGGAGGATGTCCGCGGCCATCAAAACGGGGTAGGTAAACAGGCCCACGGACGTGCGGTCCTGGCCTTGCTTGAGGGACTTGTCCTTGAACTGGGTCATGCGGGAGGCCTCACCGAAGCCGGTCAGGCACTGCAAAACCCACGTCAGCTCCGCGTGCGCGGGGACGTGGGATTGGACGAAGAGGGTAGATTTCGCCGGGTCGATGCCCAACGCGATCAGCTGCGCAGCACCCGCCACAGTGCGGTGACGCAGCTCCTCCGGGTTCTGCTCCACCGTGATGGCGTGCAGGTCCGGGATGAAGTAAAAGGCCTCGTGCGAGTCTTGCAGGTCAATCCACTGCTTGAGCGCACCGAGGTAGTTACCGAGGTGGTAGGAGTCCGCCGTGGGCTGGATGCCAGAGAGGACTCGAGAAGCGGAGGTCGATGCAGAAGTGGAGTCAGTCATGGTTGACTACTCTACTCTGCCGCCTCCGGCGGGGAGGCGGTGCGTCGATTAAATCTTGCGGGAGGTCGGGCTAATGACGTCCATCATGACGGCGAAACCGGCCACCATGAACGCGCCGCCAACGCCCTGGAGGACGATCGGGCCAAGGAAGGCAAAGGACGGTCCGACGATGGTCCACCACCAGATACCCAGGGCAAGCAGAATAGCGCCGAGGACAAAGTAGATGATTGCGCGGGTCATGAGCATCTCCTGCGAAATAGAAAAGGACGTTAAGACGGGATTATCGTACCACTACTTGGATTCGGCTACTTGTACTCCACCAGAAGAGGAGAGTGATCGGACCAGCGCTCCTCCACCGTCGGCGCCTTCTCCACCCACGTGCGCTGCGCGCGCTCCAGCATAGACTTCGTGGCCGCTTGATAATCGATGCGCCACCCAGCGTCGTTATTGAAAGCCTGGCCGCGGTAGGTCCACCAGGTATAGGGCCCCTCAGCCTCCGGGTGCAGGCGCCTGGCGACGTCAAACCACTGCGGGTCCGCGGCCGCCTCCCAGGCGGTCTTGGTCTCATAATCCACCACGCCGAGCCAATCCCCGAGCCCCTTCTTCTCCTGCGGCTGCGTATCCGGGAAGGAGCCAAAGACGCGATCCATGAAAGCGCGCTCCTCCGGCAGGTGGCCGGACTTCTTCTCGTTGGGCTTGTTGTTCTTCAAGTCCTGGGCGCGGTGGCAAATATTCCAGTCGCCGCCGATAACGGCCTCCGGGTAGGCCGCAGCCATCTCATCTAAAACTTCAGAGAATTCATCCAAGAAGAGGTACTTCTCATCCTGCTTCGGCGAATCCACGTCGCCGGAGGGCAGATACAAAGAGGCCACGCGCACGCCTTCCACGGTGGCGGCAATGAAGCGGCCGGATTCGGCGAAGGAGCCGAAGCCCACGGAGACGTCGCCAAGCGCATGCTTCGATAAGATGCCCACGCCCGCGCGGCCCTTGGCGGCGGATTCGGCCTGCACCAGGTTCCATCCGGCCTCCAGAGCCGGGGCCAGGGCCTTCTGGGTCTGCTCGGGATTGGCGCGCACCTCCTGCATGAGGACGACATCGGCCGGCGTGGTATCCAACCACGCGTTCATCCCCGGGTTGTTCTCATTGCGCTGTTTGCAGGCCGCGCGGATGCCGTTGACGTTGACGGAGGCGATGGTGAAACTCATGCCGGTCAGTCTAACTCTGTTCAATAATCTTCACGGAAGGGCCCCGGCGGCGCTTGTCCCACATAGTGACGACCCAGGTGATGCAGCCGGCCACCGCCAGGCCTGCACCTGCCAGCGCGGTGGAATTATAGGAATACCCAGCGCCCACGACCGCACCGCCGATGGCCGCGCCCGCCGCATTGGCGATATTAAGGGCCGACTGGCTCAAGGCCGCCGCGAGGCTCTGCGCATCCCCCGCAACGTTGACCAGGCGAAGCTGCAGGGAGGGCACGAGAATCGAGCCGAAGAAGGCCAAGACACCAAAGGCAATCGTGCCCGCCCATGCGTTGTGCGCCAGGAAGTAGAAGGCCACGGACACACCGACCATGCAGACGAGAGCAAAGATGATGCCGAATTCCAGGTTTCGGTCCGCCAGCGCACCGCCGGCGACGTTGCCGACAGTCATACCGATGCCATAGGCCATGAGCACAATCCACGTGTGGCTCGGGTCCATGCCGGCGACCTCCGTCATGGTCCACGTGATGTAGGTATAAACGGCGAACATGCCGCCGAAGCCAACGGTGCCGAGGAATACGGTGAGCAGGACCTGGCTGTTTTTCAGCGCGCCGAGCTCAGTAAACATGTCCGTTTGCGGCATGCGCGTCATGTGCGGGAAGAGGAAAAAGAGCAGGACCATCGTGAGCCCCGCAATGGCCACGACCAAAAAGTACGCCGCATGCCAGCCCAATCCTTGGCCTAGGGCCTGGGCCGCGGGCACGCCGATCACGGTGGCGATGGACAGGCCCATGCCCACCATCGACATGGCAAAACCTTGGCGGCCAGGCGGCGCCATCGAGGCCGCCGCCAAATTAGCTACGGAGAAATATGCGCCATGCGGCAGACCGGCGATGAAGCGCGCCACCAGCAGGACGCCGTAATTCGGGGCCAGGGCTGTCAGCAGGTTACCCACGAGCAAGAAGGCGATGAGCAGGATGATGAGGCGGCGGCGTGGGAGCTTGCCTGTAAGTGCGGCGATGACTGGGGCGCCCACGACGACACCGAGCGCGTAGACGGAGATGACTACCGACGCCGTGTCTTCCGTAATGCCGAAATCATCCGCGATGAGCGGCAGCAGGCCCATGGAGGTGAACTCCGTGGTACCGATGGCGAAAGCACCCAGCGCCATGGCGATCATGACGATGATGCGGCGCGTCGCGGAGATTTCCGTCTGGCGTGGGACGGGGCGGCGTTGGATACGGGTATTCATCGGTTTCACGTGGGCAGACCTTAGTACTTCCCCTCCCGAGCTCGTAAGTCCAGTCGGAAAGGTTGTGCCAAGTACACAGACTTCCCCCGCTGGTGGTGCGAGTCACAGGGGGACCGGCACCGCGAGAAAATAAGACAGGTATCCTGTGAGGTTGAACAGTTTTCAACTTCTTTAGGAGAACCATGGCAAAGATTATCTGGACCCGTACCGACGAGGCGCCGTTGCTGGCGACCTACTCCTTCAAGCCCGTCGTGGAGGCCTTCGCTTCCACCGCAGGCATCGAGGTGGAAACCCGCGACATTTCCCTGGCCGGCCGCATCCTGGCCCAGTTCCCGGAGCGCCTTGGTGACAAGAAGGTCTCCGATGCCCTGGCTGAGCTCGGCGAGCTGGCCAAGACCCCGGAAGCTAACATCATTAAGCTGCCGAACATCTCCGCTTCCCTGGTGCAGCTGAAGAAGGCTATTGCTGAGCTGCAGGCCGCCGGCTACGACCTTCCGGAGTACGAAGAGGCTCAGGAGAAGTACGACGCCGTCAAGGGCTCCGCTGTGAACCCGGTTCTGCGTGAGGGCAACTCCGACCGCCGCGCCCCGATTGCGGTCAAGAACTTTGCTAAGAAGAACCCGCACAAGATGGGCGCGTGGTCCGCTGATTCCAAGACCAACGTGGCCACCATGGACGCTAACGACTTCCGCCACAACGAGAAGTCCGTCATCATGCCGGAGGAGGACACCCTCTCCATCGTTCTGAAGACCGCCGAGGGCGAGCAGACCCTGCTGGAGAAGCTGCCGGTCCTCAAGGGTGAGGTCATCGACGGCACCTTCATGTCTGCCAAGGCACTCGATGAGTTCCTCAAGGCGCAGGTTGCCCGCGCTAAGGAAGAGGGCGTTCTCTTCTCCGCTCACCTCAAGGCCACCATGATGAAGGTCTCTGATCCCATCATCTTCGGCCACGTGGTGCGCGCTTTCTTCGCTGATGTCTTTGAGAAGTACGGCGAGGAGCTCGAGGCCGCTGGCCTCAACGGCGAGAACGGCCTGGGCGCTATCTACGAGGGCCTGGACAAGCTGGAGAACGGCGCTGAGATCAAGGCTGCCTTCGACGCCGCGCTTGTCGACGGCCCTGACCTCGCCATGGTCAACTCCCACAAGGGCATTACCAACCTGCACGTTCCGTCCGACGTCATCATTGACGCCTCCATGCCGGCCATGATCCGCACCTCCGGCCACATGTGGAACAAGAACGACGAGGAGCAGGACACCCTCGCCGTCATCCCGGATTCCTCCTACGCCGGTGTCTACCAGGCCGTGATCGAGGACTGCAAGGCTAACGGCGCCTACGACCCGACCACCATGGGTACCGTCCCGAACGTCGGCCTCATGGCACAGAAGGCTGAGGAGTACGGCTCCCACAACAAGACCTTCAAGGTCCCGGCTGCGGGCACCGTCGAGGTCCGCAACTCCAAGGGCGAGGCTCTCATCTCCCACGACGTCGAGGCCGGCGACATCTGGCGCGCCTGCCAGACCAAGGACGCACCGATCCAGGACTGGGTCAAGCTGGCCGTCAACCGCGCCCGCCTGTCCGGCATGAAGGCCATCTTCTGGCTCGACCCGGAGCGCGGCCACGACGCCAACCTCATCGAGCTGGTCAAGAAGTACCTGCAGGATCACGACACCGAGGGCCTCGACATCTCCATCGAGGATCCGGTCACCGCGACCAAGATCTCCGTCGAGCGCATCCGCAAGGGCGAGGACACCATCTCCGTCACCGGTAACGTCCTGCGTGACTACAACACCGACCTCTTCCCCATCCTCGAGCTGGGCACCTCCGCGAAGATGCTGTCTGTGGTTCCGCTCATGGCAGGCGGCGGCCTGTTCGAGACCGGTGCCGGCGGCTCCGCCCCGAAGCACGTCCAGCAGGTTCAGGAGGAGAACCACCTGCGCTGGGATTCCCTCGGTGAGTTCCTGGCCCTGGCTGAGTCCTTCCGCCACGAGCACAACACCAACGGCAACGCCAAGGCTGGTGTGCTGGCCGCTGCACTGGACAAGGCCACCGAGACCCTGCTGGATGAGGGCAAGTCCCCGTCCCGCAAGGTGGGCGAGAACGACAACCGCGGCTCCCACTTCTTCCTGACCCTCAACTGGGCCAAGGAGCTGGCTGCACAGTCTGACGACGCCGAGCTGGCGGAGGCCTTCAAGCCGGTTGCTGAGGCCCTCGAGGCCAAGGCAGGCGAGATTGAGCAGGCGCTTCTCGACGTCCAGGGCTCCCCCGTCGACCTCGGCGGCTACTACGCCCCGAACGAGGAGAAGCTCAACCAGACCATGCGCCCGGTTGCTGCCTTCAACGACATCATTGATGGCCTGAAGAAGTAACTCTTTCTCCCGTCATGTTTCCGACCGCCGCGCGTATCCCCTCCGTAGTGGAGCGCGCGGCGCCGTCGTTTTCCTACGAAGACGTCCTTAACCACCAAGTCACCTTCGACGCCGCTGCGTGACGCGAGACATGGTCCCACCTCACGCTCTACCGGCGGTGTAACACCCCCTCCTCCTCCGATGCCATTGGGCAATTTCTCCGCTGCCTAAAATCAGGTGACTAGCGTCCCGTACAACCATGGGAGCATCAGCTACGGTCGATGCCATCCACTTTTTGAATCTGGCGCTTCTTAGAAATGAAATAGGCTGATACCCAGAGAATCGTCGTAAGTAGGGCCGTCCGGACTACCCACATCAAGTCAGCAGAGGAATACCCCACCATAAGTACCGCGCCTATCGACAAAATCCAACCAGCCAAAAATGATTTCATGCTCTCAACACCTCTACTTAGCGAGAATTGCATCCCAGTCGCAACTGGCGTAACCGTTTAGGCCACCCGCTACAACTCCGGTCGCAATTGCCTTAAGCATTCCTTGCACCGCCCGGCCCGCAGGAACACCAGCAACGGTCATCGCCACTAAGCATCTGTTCCATGCCTCCTGCTTCTCGGGAGATGCACCAGTTGCCACTCCTTCTGGCAATTTGCACGTAGCCGGATTGTTCGCACAGTCTTGGATGTAAGAGTCGGAGGGTTCAGTGGGAAACGGATTGTTGTAGTTTTGCGCATGCGCAGTTGGAATCTTCACAAAGCCTGCCAGCATTACGCCAGCAATGACTACCGCGGTAGTCTTATGTTGTCGTGCAGGGGGGGCAGATCTTCATAATGCTCATGTGCTCAGGCTATCAATATGAGATTAGCCTCGCTATCCCTATTGGCAGATCTCTGTAGCCGACCATCAATTGAAGTCCGACAACGGCTTATGCAAACCCCTAACCTCATCAAAGGTTGTAAAAGCTACACCGCACAGCAAAAGAGAGAGTTTTTCAATCCACGGGAACCAAGCAACCACCGCCTCCGACTAGTAGTGCAGTTGATATCAGCGCCTGTCCATCGCCCGTCTTGAGTGCCCGAAAGCATTCACCCTCAGGCACCCACTACGGGCCCTACCTGTACACACTGAAAAGAGCACTACATATGAGTCGGACGGCTCTGCGATCCTTCATTCAACGCATCCACTTTTATGGCGGCATGTTCGTCGGCCCCTTCATCCTCGTTGCGGCATTGACTGGCTGTCTCTATGCCATGGCGCCCACCCTGGAGAAGGTGGTGTACCGCGACGTCATGACCGTTCCGGCGGTCGAGCACCCCGTAAGCTTGGAAGAACAAATCCAGGCCGCACAGCAGGGGCACCCCGACATGCCCGTGTCCCAAGTCTGGCCGGCAACCAGCCCCACGGATTCGACGCGCGTGCTGGTCTCCGATGACAGCATCGACGAAAGCCTGCAGCGCACCGTCTTCATCGACCCCGCCAACGCCGAGGTCATCGGGGACTACCCCACCTACTCCGGCCTAGGTGAGATGCCGCTGCGCCGCTGGATTTCCTCCCTGCACGAAAGCTTCCACCTGGGCAAGGTCGGCGAACTCTACTCGGAGCTAGCCGCCTCCTGGCTGTGGGTCATGGCCTGCGGCGGTCTTTATATGTGGTGGATTCGCCGCCGCCCGAAGAACAAGGCAACCGCGAACGCAGCGCAGCAGCAGCCCAAGCGCTCTGCCCGCTGGAAGGCCACCCGCCTGCATTCCACTGTTGGCGCCTGGATATTCATCGGGCTTCTCGGCTTGTCTGCCACCGGTATTACCTGGTCAGGTCTGGCCGGCGACAACGTCGATTCCCTCGTCGAGCGCATGAACTGGAAGGCCACCCCCATCGAGACTGCCCTCCCCGGCACCACCGCTGAAACGCATGAGCACACCGGCCATGAAGGACATGAAGGTCATGGGGTTGGAGGGGCGTGGTCAAGCGTGAACGTAGCTGCCGAGGCCGAGCGCGTCCTCGCCACCGGCCGCACCGAGGGACTGACCGGGCCACTGCGCCTGTACCCGCCGGAGGACGCCAACTCCGCCTGGCAGGTCAGCGAACGCTGGGTGGAATGGCGCACCACCTCCGACGCGGTCTCCGTCGACGGCGCTACCGGAGAGGTCATCGACCGCCAGCCTTTCTCCAGCCTGCCGCTGTTTAGCAAGCTCAGCAGTTGGGGCATCTACCTGCACATGGGCATCATGTTCGGCCTTCCACTGCAGATTGCGCTGCTCGCACTGGGTCTCGCCACCGCCGCTCTCGTAGTACTGGGGTACTACATGTGGTGGAAACGTCGCCCGCGCTTCCTCCCGACTGCCCACTTCTCCTGGGCCACCACAGGGTTGGGCGCGCTTTTCGCCGCCACCGTGGGCGTCTTCCTGCCGCTTTTGGGAATCACCTTGGCAGCGTTCCTGATTCTCGATGTCACCCTTGTGAACCGTGCCACCGCCCCGCGCAGGGAACGCACGCCAATCCCGGTCGGATAATTTAGTGAAAGCCATCACATAGGGCGGAGCTTATTAGGTACGGTAGTTTCTTATGACTAACCCACTACTGACACCTTCCACGCTGCCCTACCAGCTCCCACCGTTTGCGGAGATCAAGGTCGAGCACTACCGCCCCGCCTTCGACGAGGCACTCTCGCTTCACGACGCCGAGATCGCCTCCATCACCGACAACCCCGCCGCGCCCACGTGGGAAAACACCGTGGAGGCGCTCGAGCGCTCCGGCCAGGACCTCGACCGCGTCATGGCCGTCTTCGGCAACCTCTCCGGCACGGACGTCACCGATGAGATGGAGGAGATCGCCGCCGACATCTACCCGCGGCTGTCCGCGCACTATGACGCGATCTACCAGAACGAGGTGCTCTACGCGCGCATCAAGGAGGCCACGCCGCCTGCCGACGACACCGAAGGCCAGCGCCTCCACGACCACCTCCTGCGCACCTTTGCCCGCAAGGGCGCCGACCTCGACGCGGCCGGCAAGGCCCGCCTGTCCGAGATCAACCAGCGCCTCTCCGCGCTCTCTGAAGAATTCGGCCGCAACCTCATGGCGTCTACCCGCGAGCGCGCAGTCTCCTTCACCAAGGAAGAGCTCGAGGGACTGCCCGCCGAGCGCATCGCCTCCGCCAAGGCCGACGCCGAAGCACTAGGCCGCGAAGGTTTTGTCATCCCGCTCGAGCTGCCGACCGTGCAGTCGGAGCTGAGCCGTCTGGCGCGGGAGGATGCGAGGGGGAGGTTGTATGGGGCGTCGGCAAGCAGGGGCTCCGAGAACAACATCCCGGGGCTCATCGAGGCCGTGCAACTGCGCGCCGAGCGCGCCGAGCTGTTGGGCTTTGCCACGCATGCCGACTACGTCATCGCCGAAGAAACCGCCGCGACTGCCGACGCCGCCCGCACCATGCTCTTCGACCTCGCCCCCGCCGCCGCGGCCAATGCCGAAGGCGAGCAGAAGCTCCTCGCGGAGGAAGCAACGCTCAACGGCCAGGGTTTCAGCGCCGCGGACTGGCCTTATTGGGAATCCAAGGTCCGCGCCCGCGACTTCTCCCTCGATGAGGAGGAGCTGCGCAAGTACTTCCCACTCGACCAGGTCCTGGAGAAGGGCGTCTTCGCCGCCGCCGAGCGCCTGTACGGCATCACCGTCATCCCGCGCGATGACCTCGAGGGCTACGCGGAGGGGGTTCGCGTGTGGGAGGTGATTGACGGAGACGTCAATCACGTGAATAAGGACCCGCACGTAGATATCGACTCGCACGAGGATAAAGGAATCGGCCTTCTGCTCACCGACTACTTCGGGCGCCCCACCAAGCGCGGCGGCGCATGGATGAGCGAGTTCGTGGGGCAGTCCCGACTGCTGGAGCGCAAGCCGGTCATCGTCAACGTCATGGGCATCACCAAGCCCGCCGACGGCTCGCAGCCGCTGCTGAGCATGGACGAGGTCCGCACCGTCTTCCACGAATTCGGCCACGCCCTGCACGGCCTGCTTTCCGACGTCCGCTACCCCACCTTCGCCGGCACCAACGTCCCGCGCGACTGGGTGGAGTTCCCCTCGCAGATCAACGAGAACTGGGCGCTCGATAAGAACTTGGTCAAGGAGTACGCCCGCCACGTCGAGACGGGCGAACCTATTCCGGACGAGCTTCTCGACGCCATCTCCGCCGCCTCCGAGTTCGGTCAGGGATTCGCCACCTCGGAGTATCTGGGAGCGTCAATCATCGACCTCGCATGGCATTCCTTGAGCGCTGCCGAGGCCGCGGAGCTCAAGGCCACTCCGGAGGCCGTCGCCGAATTTGAGGCCGAAGCTCTGCGCGCGGCCGGGCTGGATAACGAGCTCATCGCGCCGCGCTATCGCTCGACTTACTTTAACCACATCTTCGCTGGCGGCTACTCCGCGGGCTACTACTCCTACCTGTGGGCCGAAGCGCTCGACGCCGATGGTTTCGAGTGGTTCAAAGAGCAAACCGACCTGCGCGAGGCCGGTCAGAAGTTCCGCGATGTCATCCTGTCGAAGGGCGCGTCTCGCGACTTCACGGAGGCTTACCGCGAGTTCCGCGGCCGCGACAAGGACGTCGCGCCGCTGCTCAAGCGCCGCGGCCTCGCCGGGGCCTAGTGCCGACTAGTTATCCACAGATTTCGATGGATGGCTAGTTGGGGGCTTGGAGTGGGGGTTGGGCGCTTTTAGGCTGCGGGGTATGAGATTGCAGACCTTCTTCGCCGCCCTCGGCCGCGCCATTGACCTGGTGGCCGAGTGCGCAGGCCTGTCTGAATCTGACCTAGTGGCCCTCGGCGCCGCGCCTGCCGACGCCACCGTGTTCCTCTCCCTCCACCACACCTACTTCGGGCACACCTCCTCGACGAAGAAGCAGCGCACGGCGGTGGAAGCCGCGCGCCGGCGCGGGCACGGGCTGGTGACCTTGCAGCTTATCGAGCACTTCGTGACCAAAATTCGGGACCACAACAAAGCATGGGATTTGCGGGTGGAGCTGTGCCAGACCAGCGCGGAGCTGGTGGAAAAGGTAGCGCGCAAGCGCCTGCGTCAGATGCGCAAACCCCGCACGTATGCCGAGCGCGCCAAGCTCACCCAGCATGGCAACGGTCTGGCCACGCTCACGGTAACCGCGGACTCGTTGCAGCTTACCGGCGTCTTCGAAGGCATCGACCAGGAACGCCCCGGTGAAAGCTTCCTGGAGAATCTAGACGGTGGCGGCGTCAAGACTGAGGTTGCCACCATGGCGGTCCTGCAGCTCGATGACTACGCCGAGCTGCTCAAGGGCAATACCGACAAGGACGGCGAAGAGTTCATCGTCCGCACCACCAGTGGCGCGACCATGACCGGCTCGCAGCTGGTGGAGCGCGCTTTGCTAGACAAGGGAGTCATCGTGGCGGTCAGCCGCGAGCATGGCCCGCTCGATGTGTTCCGCTTCCAGCGCTTCGCCACCGCCAAGCAGCGCCTCGCCTTGGCAGCAGAGAATCCTTGCTGCGCCTGGGAAGGCTGCAAGGTTCCCTTTGAGAAGTGCCAGATCCACCACATCAAGGCCTGGGCCCGCGGCGGGCCCACCAACATCCTCAACCTGGTGCCACTGTGCCCCTACCATAATGGCGTCAACGACGATGACCCCGATGCCCCGCCCTCACGCGGCCACATGGATCGCATCGGCGGGCGGGTGGCATGGATCCCGCCATACGACGCCGCGCCGGTCTTCACAAGCGCCTTCAACTAACGCTTCAACAAACCTCAAGGTCATCTTGCGCACCAGTGTGCCCCGCTCCGCCAGGGCACTCTTCCAGCACTGTTTGGTCGTACCCCGCAGGAAATCACTTCCTCGCGGGGCATTCGGCGTGCCGGCTTAACTCACGGAACTGGTCATGCGCTCAAGCCTGTCCCGCAGGAATGTGGGCCGTGCGGGTTGAACGGACGTGGGGGTTGACGGGCGGGCGGATTAGCCGGCGTTGCGCAGCGCGGTGGCTAACCCGTTCATCGTGACCTGGATGGTCTTGGACACCAGGAATTGGTCGTCGCCCTTACGGTAGCGACGCAGCAACTCTAACTGGATGGCGTTAAGCGGAAGCAGGTACGGGTAGCGACGCTTGAGCGACCGCGCCTGGCGTTGGTTCTCACTAACCAACTCCGCGTTGCCGGTGACCTTAAGGTAGACCTCGCGGGTGCGCTCAAACTCCTCGGAAATCAGGCCGAAGATACGGTCCGCGATTTCTTTGTCGTCGACCAAGTTGGCATACAGGCGCGCCAGCTGCATCTCCGCCTTAGCCATGACCTGCGCCATGTTCGCGAACACAGAACGGAAGAAGGGCCACGTGCGGTACAGCTCGCGCAGCTCTTCCCAGCGCTTCTCTTCGTCTGCTGGGGCAGTGTTTATTCCGTCGGTGTTTACTGCGCCGTTGACAGCTGTCGATCCTCCGGAGGCTTGCTTCACCCACGCCGTCACCGCACTGCCCACGCCGAACCAGCCCGGGATGTTGGTGCGGGACTGCGACCACGACAGCACCCAGGGAATCGCTCGCAAATCCGTAATCGCGGTGGTCTGCTTACGCGAGGTCGGGCGCGAACCCAGGTTGAGATCACCAATCTCGTGCAGCGGGGTGGACTGGGTGAAGTAGGCGATGAACCCGGGGTCGTCGACAAGCTGGCGGTAGGCCACGCCACTCAACGCCGCCAGCTCGCGCATGATGTCGTAGGCGCGCTCCGGATCCGTAATGGGCTCGGTATCCAACAACGATGCCTCCAGCGCTCCGGAAACAAACGCCTCCAAGTGGCGGCGCGCAGTCTCCGGCGCACCATACTTCGCAGAAATCACCTCTCCCTGCTCGGTGATACGCACCGAACCTGATACCGCGCCCTTCGGCTGCGCCAAAATCGCATCATAGGTCGGGCCACCGCCGCGGCCTACCGCACCGCCGCGACCATGCGCCAGTCGCAACTCCACGCCGTGGCGCGCGCAGAGCTCAACGAGAGCCAGTTCGGCGTCGTACAGCGCCCAGTTTGCCTGCAGGTAGCCGCCATCCTTGTTGGAATCCGAGTACCCCAACATGACTTCTTGGATATCCCCGCGCGAGCGCAGATGCTCGCGGTACACGGGCACCTGCCACAGCTTCTCCAGAATGCCGGCGCCGGCCTTCAAGTCCTCGATGGTCTCAAACAGCGGCACCACATCGACCTCGCTCAGTCCCACCTCCTTGAGCAGCACCATCGGCTCCAAGATATCGGAGACGGTGCCGGTCATGGAGATAATGCAGTGCGACACCGACTTCGGCCCAAAGTCCTGCACGGCGCGCGCCGCCGCACGGAAAATCCCCAGCTCCTTCGAGGTATCCTCGCTGAACTCCCGCTCGGAGCCGGGGAAGAGCAGCGGACGGTTGGTCTGCAGCTCGCGCACGAGCAGGGTGACCTTCTCCTCCTCCCCCAGCGCGCTGTAGTCCGGGGTGATGGTGGCCGCGGCGAAAATCTCGGTGAGAACGTTCTCAAAGGACTCGGAGTTCTGGCGCATATCCAGCGTCGAAAGGTGGAACCCGAACGTCGTCACCGCCGAGCGCAATCGGGCAAGGCGGTCATCGGCGATGATGTCATCGTTGAACTGGCGCAGCGAACGGTCGATCACGTCCAGGTCCCGCTTGAGTTCCTCCGGAGACGCATACGCGCTTGGCGACGCCTCCCCCTCCAACCTCGCCAGCACCTTCTTCCGGATGCCGAAGATGGCCCGGCGGTAGGGCTCGTCGACGCGGGATTTTTCGTCGTTGTGGGCGGCGTCGGCAAGCGCGCCCAGTTCCTTGGAACTGGAGGAATATCGATCCGACAGGGAGAGCTCGCGCTCCAACTCGCCGAGCTCGTCGGCGTAGTACTGCAGCACCGTCGCTGCGGCCTTGCGGGTGGCGTAGGTCAGGGTGTGCTCGTTAACAAAGGGGTTGCCGTCATGGTCGCCGCCAATCCAGGAGCCGGGGCGGACGACGGGGGAATCGGGAAGCTGCTGGCCAAAGGTCTCACGCATGGCGTGGCGAATGGCGCGGTTGAGGGCGGGAACCTGGTCGAGCAGCGAAAGCTTGTAGTAGCGCAGGCCGACGTCGATCTCGTCTTCGAGGGTGGGGCGGGCGATACGAATCAGCGCGGTCTGCCACAGCAGCGTCATGCGCAGGTACATTTCCTTCTCGATTGCCGCCATGTCGCCGCCGCGGTGAGCTTCCTTGAGGAGAGTCTTGATGCGGGTCTGGGTGTCGAAGACGGTACGGCGGCGGGTTTCGGTGGGGTGCGCGGTGAGAACGGGGGCGACGTGAGCGCCTCGGATGACGGAGGCGGCGTCGGCGGGCGCGACGCCTTCTTCTTTGAGCTTGGCGAATGTCTTGCGCAGGGAAACCGGCGCCTCGACGGACTCGTCATCTAAGTCCTCCGCTAGATTCGCGATGAGCGCGAAATAGCTGAACGCTCGCGCCACGAGGTTGACTTTGGTGATGTCGAGGTCGCGGAAGATAGCGACGAGGTCTTCCGGCTTGGCATCGCCGTGGGCGATGTCGAAGGCCATGCGGCGGGTGGATTCGACGAGCTCAAAAACGTCCTCGCCTTCCTGCTGCGCGATGACCCGGCCGAGCACCCGGCCGAGGAAACGGATGTCTTCGCGGACTTGTTCTGGGGCAGGTGTGCTCACGGCGAGGAGCCTTTCTGGGAGTGATGTGTTCAGCTAGCACATCTCAATGTAGCCCAGAGCACTATCGGGCGATAGTTATTTAGCAAAAGAAGCGAGCCACGCGGCGTGGAGGCGCGAGTCACCGTTTTCTTCCGGATGGAAGCTCAGCGCTGTGACGCGTCCCTGCTGCACACCGACGATCACTTCGGCCCCATCATGTCTGGCGCAATCTGCGTGTGTCATACCACCTTTGCCGCCCACTCCCGCACTGATGGCCCCGCTGCTACTTATCGCGCCACCAGCCCTTGTCGCTCCACCAGCCACAGAACCAAGCGCAGGGGCAGGCAGGGTGGCGATGACCTCGACACCGTCGCCCACGCGGGTAACGATGGGCGCGCGGATGAAGCTCGCCTCAATATCGAGCGTGATGCTTCGGGGTCCTATGCCATGAGCCTCGGCGTCCCGGCGCCGCGCCCCAACCTCTGAGGTCTCTGCATCGGGCCGCTGACCTTGCATCGCGACGGGAACGATGCGCTCCTGGGAGAAGCGTTGGTTGCCGAAGGCGTTGCGGCGCACGGTGACGTCGATAAGCCCCAGTGTCTGCTGGCCCGGCGCGGGGTTTTCCAGCTCGCGAGCGCTGTAGATGAGCCCCGCGCAGGTGGCCAGGACCGGCAGCCCTCCCTCGACAGCACGGCGCAGCGGCTCGGCGACGCCAAAAGAGCACGCCAGCTTATCGATGGTGCTCGACTCTCCGCCGGGCAGAATGATTCCGTCCAGCCCGTCGAGATCCTGCGGCAGGCGCACCCGGCGCGTTTCAGCGCCGAGGCTTTCCAACACGGCGAGGTGTTCCTCCACGCCGCCCTGCAACGCGAGGACACCAACGTGTGGTCGCACCGCGTTTACCAACCGCGCTCTGCCAAGCGGTGCGGGGCGGGGATATCGTTGACGTTGATGCCCACCATGGCCTCGCCCAGGCCGCGGCTGATCTTGGCCAGCTCGGCCGGCTGGTCGTAGAGGGTGGCCGCCTTAACGATGGCCTCCGCGCGCTTCGCAGGCTCGCCGGACTTGAAGATTCCGGAGCCAACGAAGACGCCTTCGGCGCCCATCTGGCGGACGAGGGCAGCGTCGGCAGGCGTGGCCACACCACCAGCGACGAACAGCACGACCGGCAGCTTGCCGGTCTCCGCAACCTCAGCAACCAGGTCATACGGCGCCTGCAACTCCTTGGCTGCGACGTAGAGCTCATCGCGATCCAGGTTCTGGAGGCGCGCGATTTCACCCTTGATAGTGCGCAGGTGCTTGACGGCCTCGGAGACGTCGCCAGTGCCGGCCTCACCCTTGGAGCGAATCATGGCCGCACCCTCGGTGATGCGGCGCAGGGCCTCGCCCAGGTTGGTGGCGCCACAGACGAAAGGCACGTCAAAGTCCCACTTGTTGATGTGGTTGACGTAGTCGGCCGGGCTGAGCACCTCGGACTCGTCGATGAAATCTACGCCCAGCTCGCCGAGAATCTGCGCCTCCACGAAGTGGCCGATGCGGGCCTTCGCCATCACCGGAATGTCCACAGCGTTGACGATGCCCTCAATGAGGTCCGGGTCAGACATGCGGGCCACGCCACCCTGAGCGCGAATATCGGCCGGCACGCGCTCCAGCGCCATGACGGCGGACGCACCTGCGTCCTCAGCAATTCGGGCCTGCTCCGGGGTGACTACATCCATGATGACGCCGCCCTTGAGCATGTCAGCCAGTCCACGCTTGACGCGCGTCGTGGCGCGTCCCTGTTCAATCTTCTGTTCAGTCATGGCTCACATAGTGGCCCAGAAAATTGGTCCAAGACAAGAGCCATTTTCCGAGTGTCGAATTAGACCACTTATGATGGGGTCGTGTCTTTCCGCCTCGATCCATCTGATACGCGCGCGTTGCCGGTGCAGATTGCCGAAGCCCTCCGCACCCAAGTCGCGGCGGGCATTTTGCTGCCCGGCGAGCAGGTGCCGTCGACGCGTTCACTGGCGCGCGATCTGGGCATTTCCCGAGGCAGCGTGGTTACCGCCTACGAGCAGCTCACCGCCGAGGGCTACCTCACCGCGTCGGTTGGCTCGGGCACAGTCATCAACCCGCACCTGCCCCATGGGCGCACCCCACAGCCTCACCCCGCGCCGCGGCCCAGCTCTGCCCCACCGCGCGTGGAGTTGACCCCCGGCTTGCCCGATACCGAAGGAATCATCACCCCCGAATGGAGGGCGGCGTGGCGCAAGGCCGCGGTGAATCCTTCCGGCGATCTTCCCCGCGAGGTGGCCGCGCACCTGCGCCACATGCGCGGGCTCACCGTCGACCCGGCCTACGTCGTCATCACCGCCGGCGCCCGCGACGGCCTCTCGGTGCTGCTGCGCGCGCTGGGCGGCCACTTGCGCGTGGGCGTGGAGTCCCCCGGCTACCCCAGCCTGCGCCGCGTTCCCCAAGCTTTGGGCCACACGCTTGTCGACGTCCCCACCGACGCCCACGGCGTCACCGTCCCCACCGTTGATCTCGACGTTCTCATCGTCACGCCATCCCACCAGCACCCTTATGGCGGTTCCCTGCCGGCCGCCCGGCGCGCGGAACTCGTCGAGTGGGCACGCAGCAACGACGTGCTCATCATCGAGGATGACTTCGATTCCGAGCTGCGCTACGTCGGCCAGCCTTTGCCCGCGCTGACCGCGCTCGCCCCGGAACACACGGTGTTGCTGGGCACGTTTTCTTCGGTGATTTCGCCATCGATTGCCTGCGGCTATCTGGTCGTGCCGCCGAGCTTGCGCTCGGCGGTGGATCGGGTGCGGGAGGTCTTCGGCCAGCCTGTCGGCGCAATCCCCCAGGCGGCGTTGGCGAACTATCTGGCCAGCGGTGCGCTGCGGCGGCATACCGGACGGATGCGCCGCGCCTACAAGCGCCGCCGCGACCTCGTCCAAGCCGCACTGGAAGACGCCCCCGCTACCCTTCTGCCCATCCACGGCGGGCTCCATGCGGTGTTGCTGTGCGATAACGCCGTGGTCGACCGCGCGGCTTCCCTAGGGCTAACGCTCACCCCGCTCAGCGACTACTGGGGCGGCGTGGCCGCCGAGGAAGGCGTGGTCTTGGGCTTTGGGCATTTGAGCGATGTCGAACTCGCCGCCGCGCTGGATCTGGTCAAGCAGGCCTTAACTAGCTGACACGTAGCTAGCCTGGCGCGTAGCTGCCCTATCGCATACCGGGCTAGCTAGCGCTGGCCAAGGTCACGGTGGCGAGGGTACGACCGGTGGGTTGCTCGCTGCCACCCGCGGGTTCCTCGGTAACCATGACTTTGACCGCGGCACCGTCGAAGGGCATCCACACCCCATCGTGTGGGGCCTGACCGATAACCCCGGCTGAGGCCATCTCACCATCTGCACTGACTGCCCACACCTGGGCGCCCATGCCGTCGGCCAGTTGCGGCTGGCCATCGACCATCGCGCCGGATTTCGCCATCGAGGCGGAGGAAACGATATCCAGTTGCGCTCCCGAGGCATCCGCATTGCCCTGCATAAGGTCCTCTGCGCCCATGATGTCGTGCATGGATTTCTCGCCCGGCGATTCAGCCTCTACTTGCGCGCTATCCGGTGCATCTTGCTGACCCAACTGCAAGAGCTGCGGCGCGGCTACCACGCCTGCGACGAGCACTGCGGCGGCAGCCGGCACCGCTACGAAGGCCCGCCAGCGGCGGCGTGGAAGCTCGATGACCTCAGCAGCTTCGCCACCGTCAATTTCCGCAAAGACAGCATCTTTCATTCGCGCTGGCGGATGCACGTCTGGGAGGGAATCGAGGAAGTCGTCGAAAGTCTCATCAGAAAACTCATGCGTATTGCTCATCTTCCCTCCTTTCCGAGAATCGCTTTTAGCTTCTTAACGCCGTCGCGCACGCGCGTCTTCGCCGTACCCAGCGGTACTCCCGTTGATTCTGCCAGCTCAGCATGCGTCAAGCCATTGAAAAAAGCGAGGGCTACCGCGGTGGAATGCGGCTCCCCAATCTCGTCGATGGCCCAGCGCAGGCGCTGCGCTTCGACATGTCCTAGGGCCTCATCTTCAAGAGGCTCGGTGTAGGTAGCCTGGGTCAGCAGCGCGTCGCGGTTATCGCGTTGCACTGCAGCAACGTGGCTACGCAGCTTATCGACGGCCCTCCCATGCGCCAACCTGCCCACCCACGACCGCGCGTTTCCCCGCTGCGGGTCAAATTTCGCAGCGGAAGTCCACACCTCAACGAAGACATCTTGGGCAACCTCTTCGGCTAAGGCGGGATTGCGCAGAACGCTCAGGCACACGCTGTACACGGTGGGCGCGAGGGCGTCGTATAGCGCACTGAAGGCATGCTTGTCTGCCGCAGCGGTCTGAACGAGCAGGTCGTTCAGCCGCGCATGTTCATCAGGTGACATCGCAGACACGGGTGTAGAGCTTACCTCCAGCAGCGGGGCGGACATGGCACTTTTACTTAGTCATTTCTTCACTCGGCGCCATCATCTCATCGCTCTTCATTTCCTCAGTCATCATGGAATCCGACTCCATCGCATCAGAACTCGGGGCCATCATCTCAGAGCTGGGCTTCATGTCCACTTCTTCCTTCTTGTCGTTGCAGGCAACCAGCCCACTGGCGGCTACGGCAAGTGCAGCGGCGGCGGTAACAAGCTTCTTCATTTCGGTACTCCTTCTTCAGGTCTTCGGGTCCGGCCTTTCCGGACCCTGTATCTGACCATTCGGAGCCACCCTGCGATGCGGATTGGACGGATTTAAAAGCAATCCGCTTTTCACTCGTGTTCCGAACTAGTTGCATACGCACACCGCATCACAAGCGAAGGAGCACAGGATGTTATCTACGCTATTCATCGGGTTTACCGGTGGCCTTATCACCGGCATCTCGCCCTGCATCTTGCCGGTCTTGCCGCTGGTCCTCGCAGTCAGCGGCGGCTCACGGTGGCGGCCATGGCAGGTCGTCGGCGGACTCGTCACAAGTTTCAGCCTCGTCACGCTGTTTGCCACAACGCTGCTCAATGCCTTGGGCCTCCCGGCCGACGTCCTGTGGAAAGTGGGAATCGCGCTGCTCGTTCTCGTGGGCCTGGGAATGGTGTTCCCTCGCGTTCAGGAAGCCCTCGAGTGGCCTTTCCAGAAGCTCCCGAAAGCTGGCGGCTTGCAAGCCACAGCCCGCGACAAGGGCGGCTTCGTCGTTGGCCTAGCCATGGGGGCTGTCTTCGTTCCCTGCGCGGGCCCAGCACTGGCCGCAATCTCCGTGGCGGGCGCCACCGGGACTGTCGACGCCCACATCCTCCTCCTCTGTCTCTCCTTCGCCCTCGGCGTGGCGATCCCGCTGCTGGCTTTCGCCTTAGGCGGCAACGAGGTGGGCAAACGCGTCGATGCTTTCCGCTCCCACCAACGCGAGGTACGCGTCACCGCGGGAATTGTGGTGATCGCCATGGCCGGCGCCATCTCACTCGGCGCGCCCGCGTGGCTGCAGCAGAAGCTCCCCAGTATCAACACCGACGCCACGCCCGTTGAACAGGCCACCCTCACAGCCGAAGGAACCCCCGTGCCCGCGTTCGCGGGGCTGACCGGCTGGTTCAACACGGATGCGCCCGTCGATCCGCGGACCTCCGGCAAGGTCACGCTCATCGATTTTTGGGCCTATGCCTGCATCAACTGCCAGCGCAACAACACGCACCTGACCAAGCTCTATGCGCATTACAAGGACTACGGCTTCGACATCATCGGAATCCACGCGCCGGAATACGCTTTCGAGCACGAGGCCGACAACGTGCGCCGTGCGGCCCGCGAGCAGGGAATCGAGTATCCAGTGGCACAGGATAATGACTTCGCCACGTGGAAGAACTTTGGGAATCGGTACTGGCCGGCGCACTATCTCGTCGACAAGCACGGCATGTTGCGCCAATCCCACCACGGCGAGGGCGACTACGCCGAGACCGAGCGCCTCATTCGTGAGCTTCTCCTCGAGCGCGACCCCAGCATAGAACTGCCTGAGCCCATTGAAGCCGCCGATGCTCACAGCGCTCCGCGCTCGCCGGAGACCTACCTCGGCACCGCACGCGCACAGTATTTCACCAACCCCGATTACCACGACGGCACGCACCAGTTCACCACGAGCGAGCCGCCGTTAGGTCAGTATTCGCTGGGCGGGACGTGGACTTTGGCCGACCAGCCCATCACCGCCGGACCTAACGCGCGGCTGCGACTGAATTATCGCGCCGCCTGGGTACAGCTCGTGGCATCAGGGCAAGGAACGGTTCGCGTGCACCGCGCGAATGGTTCGGTCCGCACCTTCGACATCACCGAGGACGGCACGGTGGATCTCGTCAGGGAACCCGAGAATCACACCGACACCATCGAGCTGGAGGTAAGCGAAGGGCTCTCGCTGTATTCCTTTACTTTTGGCTAGCGTGGGGATCATGAAGGTTTCTCTGCATGGGCAATCCGCCGTGGCTGTCGAGGCTCCCCAGGGGCGCATCGTCATCGACCCCGGCCCCCTTTCAGACCTCAGCTGCCTGGAAGGCGCTGAGGCGGTGCTGCTCACGCACGCGCACGGCGATCACCTCGACGTCGATGCCGTGCGTGCAAGCGGCCTGCCAGTGTGGGGAACGCAGGAAGCCATCGACGCCCTCGGCTCCGGCACCATCGTGCATGCTGGAGAGACGTTCACGGTTCTGGGCCTTGAGATTCACGCGGTGGGCGGGCTTCACGAGGAAATCCACCCCAGCATTCCGCGCCCCGAGAACCTGGGCTATTTCTTTAATGGTGTGCTGCACCCCGGGGACCAATGGTGCGTCCCGAAGGGACGCACGGTAAATGTCCTCCTACTCCCCATCGCCGGGCCGTGGGTGCGCGGGGCGGACGCCGCGGATTACGCCATGCGCATCGGCGCGCGGCTGACGGTGCCCATCCATGACGCCGTGCTTTCCGACGCCGGCAAGCAAAACACCGACGGCATGCTCCAACGCGCCGGCGTGAGCGGCTATCGGCGCCTGCGGGTTGGTGAAAGCATCGACGTTTAAGCCGAACCAACCGCTCGGTCTATTTTTATTCTCGGTCTTGCCTGCGGTTTCCACAAAGCCACTAACGGCACTGAACCGCTTGGTCTAGCCTTTGTGGCATGAGCACCAAATACGATAATTCCGAAGTCAACGAGTGGTCGTTCGCGACCCGCGCCCTCCACGCCGGACAGAACCTGGACGGCTCCACCAACGCACGCAACGTTCCGATTTACCAAACCACCTCGTATGTCTTCAACGACGCCGAGCACGCCGCCAACCGCTTCAACCTCTCGGATGCCGGCCCGATTTATACCCGCCTGACCAACCCCACCCAGGACGCACTCGAGGAGCGCCTCGCTTCCCTCGAGGGCGGCGTCGCCGCCGTAGCTTTCGCCTCCGGCCAGGCCGCCGAAACCGCGGCCATCCTGAACCTGGCCTCCGCCGGCGACCATATCGTGACCTCCCCGCGCCTCTACGGCGGCACCTCCACGCTCTTTACCGTGACCTTGAAGCGCCTCGGCATTGACGTCACCCTCGTCGAGAACCCGGATGACCCGGCCTCCTGGCAGGACGCCGTCCAGCCAAACACGAAGGCTTTTTACGGCGAGACCTTCGGCAACCCAGTCGCCGATGTTCTCGACATCCCTGCCATCGCCGAGGTAGCTCACAAGAACCAGGTCCCGCTCATCGTGGATAACACCATCGCCACCGGCGCGCTGGCCCGTCCGCTGGAGCTCGGCGCGGACGTCGTCGTGGTCTCCACCACGAAGTTCTACACCGGCAACGGTTCCGCCATCGGCGGCGCGATTATCGACGGCGGCTCCTTCGATTGGACCGTCGAGCGCGACGGCGAGCCGGTCTTCCCTTACTTCGTCACCCCGGATGAGGCTTACCACGGCCTCAAGTACGCCGACCTGGGTGCTCCCGCCTTCGCCGTCAAGGCGCGCGCGGGCTTGCTCCGCGATACGGGCGCTGCCATTTCGCCCTTCAATGCGTGGCTGACGTTGAATGGTATTGAGACGTTGCAGTTGCGCGTCGATAAGCACAATGCCAACGCCCAGACCGTGGCTGAGTACCTGGAGTCCCACGCCAAGGTCACGAAGGTCAACTACGCCGGCCTGGAATCCTCGCCGTACAAGGAGGTCAAGGAGAAGCTGGGGTACGCCTACACCGGCTCCGTGCTGTCCTTCGACATCAACGGCGGCCGTGAGGAGGCGTGGGCGTTCATCGATGCCCTAAAGCTGCACTCCAACCTGGCCAACATCGGCGATACCCGCTCGCTGGTCGTGCATCCGGCGACCACCACGCACTCCCAGTCCGACGAAGCTGCGCTCCAGGCCGCGGGTATTACCCAGGCCACGGTGCGCCTGTCGGTGGGCATCGAGGATGTCAACGACATCATCGCCGACCTCGAGCGTGGGTTCGAGGCCATTGGCTAGCCCGATTCCGGAACTCGCGCCCGAAGGCGAGCTCGCCCACGTCCCCATCGGCGACTTCACCACCGAAGCCGGCGCCGTGCTTGCCGACGCCTCCCTGGCCTACCAACGCTGGGGCGCTTTCGCCGGCGACCCGGACGGCGTCAACAACGTCATTGTGGTTGAGCACGCGCTGACCGGTGATTCCAACGTGGCGGACTGGTGGTCCGACCTGGTGGGGCCTGGCAAGGCCTTGGACACCACGCGCTGGTGCGTTATCGCCACCAATGCGCTGGGTGGCTGCAATGGCTCCACCGGGCCGAGCAGTCTACACCCGGATGGAAAGCCGTGGGGCGGACGGTTCCCGGCACTGTCCATTCGGGACTTGGTCGAGGCCGAGCACGACTGCCTGACGCACCTGGGCATTTCGCGCGTGCACGCGGTCATCGGCGGCTCGATGGGAGGAGCGCGCACGCTGGAGTGGAGCTTGCTGCACCCGGAAAGCGTGTCCGCGGTGTGCGTAATTGCGGTGTCTGCTCGGGCTTCGGGCTGGCAGATTGGCATCCAATCCGCGCAGATTTCCGCCATCGAGCGCGACCCGTTTTGGCATGGCGGAAATTACTACCTCACGGACAAGACTCCGCGGGATGGTCTGGCAGCGGCGCGCCGCATCGCGCATTTGACGTATCGCGGCGAGCAGGAGATCGACGAGCGCTTCGGCGCTACCGCACAGCAAGGCGAGAATCCCTTGGGGCCGCACCGCCAGCTCAATCAGCGTTTCGCGGTGAACTCCTACCTGGATTACCAGGGGGCGAAACTCACCGAGCGCTTCGATGCGGGTTCCTACGTGGTGCTCACGGAGGCGTTGAACCGGCATGACGTCGGCCGCGGGCGCGGCGGGCTCATCAAAGCGTTGGCGGCATCCCAGGTGCCGACGATGGTCGTGGGCGTGGACACGGATATCCTCTACCCCTATCACCAGCAGGAGCACATCTCCCGCAACGTCAACCACCTGCTGGCGATGGCCAAGATTGTCTCCCCCGTGGGCCACGACGCCTTCCTGACGGAGACCCGGCAGATGAACCGCATCCTGCGCAACTTCCTGCTGCTCTCCGCGCCGAATGGCCTCGATGTGGGCCCTGCGTACGTGGGCGATGAATATTACATCTAAGAGCCCAGCGCGTCGATGGAGAAGGCCATGAACACCATCGCCGCGCCCAAGATGCCTGTAAAGCAGGCATCGAAGCGCCGGGAGCGCACCGCGAGCACGCCGACCCGCGAGGAGTCGCAGGTCAAGCGGACCACCGTGAGCCACACCAGCGCCCCGCCCAGCAGCAGCGTGGCGCGGCGCCAGTGCTCGAACACGGCATAGAAACCCGACACCACAACCGCCACGACGAACAGGCCGATGGCCAGCCACTGGAGAGCCGGCGGCAGCGCCGAGGGCTTCAGGTGCGCATCGTGCGGGTTCGACAGGGACACCGGTGGCGTGGTTTTCCCGCGGGCTTGGCTTTCAGTCTGGCTTCCATTCTGGCTTCGAGGCTGGCCTTGAACAGGGCCCTGAGCTGGGCGCCGGGGCATTCGTTGTGCTCGGTGCTGCGGGCTTCCTTCTGATTGTGGGGACATGCTCATTACTTGGGCGTTCGTGTTGCGCCGTTAGTGAGCGGCAAGCTTTTCGGCGCGCTCGACAATGTTGCTCACCAGGAACGCGCGCGTCAGCGGGCCCACGCCGCCCGGGTTCGGGGAAACGTAGCCGGCCTTCTCCCAGACGTCCTCAGCCACGTCGCCGGCGAGTTTGCCGTCAACGCGGGACACGCCGACGTCGAGAACCGCAGCACCTTCCTTAACCATATCGGCGGTGAGCATGTGTGCCTTGCCGGCTGCCGCGATAATGACATCGGCCTCACGGGTCTCCGCAGCGAGGTCCTTGGTGCCAGTGTGGCACAGCGTCACCGTGGAGTTTTCGCTGCGGCGGGTGAGCATCAGACCAATCGGGCGGCCCACGGTCACGCCGCGGCCAATAACCACGACCTTGGCGCCATCGAGCTCTACCCCAAAGCGGCGCAGCAGGTGGATGCAGCCATTCGGAGTGCAGGGCAGCGGGGCTTCCTCGTTGAGCACCAGCTTGCCCAGGTTGATCGGGTGCAGGCCATCAGCGTCCTTGGCCGGATCGATGAGCTCGAGCACGCGGTTTTCATCCAGGTGCTTCGGCAGCGGCAGCTGCACGATGTAGCCAGTGCAGGCGTCATCATTGTTGAGTTCCTCGATGACGCGCTCCAGCTCCTCCTGGGAGATATCTCCCGGCAGGTCCTTGCGAATCGAGTTGATACCGAGCTTCTCGCAATCGCGGTGCTTCATCTTCACGTAGGAATGCGAACCCGGATCATCGCCCACCAAGACCGTAGCCAGGCCCGGGGTAATCCCCTTCTCTTTGAGGGCGGCCACGCGCTGGGCCAGGTCCTCAAAAATCTCGTCGCGGTACAAGTTGCCATCTAGTTTGGTAGCGCTCATGCACACCATCCTAGACTGATGCCTATGAGCAGCTTGCACATCGTCTTCGACAACCCCGTGATCCCTACCAACACCGGCAACGCCATCCGCACCGCCGCCGTCACGGGCGCGAGCCTGCACCTCATCGAGCCGCTCGGCTTCAACTTCGAGGACAAACACCTCAAGCGCGCGGGCTTGGACTACCACGACTTAGCGGACCTCACGATCCACAAGGATTTCGACGCCTGCATGGACAGCTTGCCCGGCGCGCGCGTTTTCGCTTTCACCACCCACACGGACAAGTGGTTCACCGACGTGGAATACCAGGAGGGCGATGTCCTGCTTTTCGGCACCGAACCCACGGGCCTGCCGGAGGAACACGCCTTTCACCCGCGGGTAACGGAGCGCGTACGCATCCCCATGATGCCGGCGCGACGCTCGATGAATTTATCTAACGCGGCGTCGACAGCCGTGTATGAGGCCTGGCGGCAGCTCGGCTTCCGTGGCGCGGTCTAACAAGTCGCGGCACAATGTGGGTGAACTTTCACACCGAAGGAGACACCTTGCCTAGCCTGCGCCCACTGCTTGATTCCCTCATCACCCGCGTCGAAGCTTCGTCTGCCGCCCACGCCACGCAGATCGCGCGCGTGGATCCCATCCACCGCCCCGGCGCGGTCAACCTCGTGCGCTACATGGAATTGCGCTCCCAAGACGCCGTCGAACTCCAGGAAGGCCTCACGGCGTTGGGCGCCACGAGCCTCAGCCACCCGGAGCCCGCAGTGCTTGAGCGCCTCCACGCCGCGCGCAACGTGCTCGACGCCTTCGATGGCCACGCGCCAACCTATCCTGTGCAGCCCATCGCCACGGCTTATGCTGACGCGGACGATATCCTCGACGCCAACACCGAAGCCCTCCTCGGCCCTACCCAGGAGGACACGCACGCGCGCATCATGGTGACTCTTCCTGCTGAGGCCGCGGAGGATTATGAACTGGTCCTCGGTTTCGCCCGCGCGGGCATGGAGTTAGCCCGCATCAACTGTGCGCACGATGACCAGGCGGCGTGGACAAAGATGGTGGAACACGTCCACCGCGCCGCTGAAGAGGTGGGGCGCGAGATTCTGATTTCCTGCGATATTGCTGGCCCCAAGGTCCGCACCGGCAGCATCGAGCCGGGTCCGCAGGTCATTCGCGTGCGCGGCGAGCGCAGCGCTGCGGGCGAGCTGCTGAGCCCAGCAACGCTCGTGCTTCACGACGCCCCCTCCTCTACCCGCGCCCACGGGGTGGCGGGGGAGGCGTCGCCAAGCGCGGCCCGCCCGGCGGTAGCGCTGGAGGTGGATGACGAGTGGTTGGCCCGCCTGCACCCCGGCAGCGAAGTGCGCTTCACGGAAGCGCGCGGGCGCTCGCGTGTGTTCACCGTGGAGAGCGCGGAAGCAGGCGTGGCGGTGCTGCACGGTGATCGCAACTGCTACCTCGCCGAGGAAACGGTGTTGAGCCACGGCGGGGACACCACGCAGGTGCATGGGGTTCCGGCACTGGAGCAGAAGATTCGCCTGCACCGCGGCGAGGAGTTGGTGCTGAGCACTTCGCAGGAGCCGGCGCGCATCGTCGAGGGCGAGGTGACCACGATTGGGTGCACGCTGCCGGAGGTGGTTGGCGCGCTCAAAGTGGGGCACCGGGTGATTTTCGATGATGGCGCCATCGCCGGCCGCGTCCGCGAGGTGCGGGAGAATGGTGCGGCGCACGAGGCCGTCATCACCGTGGAACATGCCGGGCCTACCGGCACCAACCTGGCGGCATATAAGGGAATCAATGTGCCGGATACTGACGTCCCGCTGCCCAGCCTCACCGAGGAAGACATCGAAGCACTTCGTTTTGTGGCCACGCACTGCGATATCGCGGCGGTCTCCTTCATCCGCACGCCGGCTGATGTGGCCTTCCTCTATGACACGCTTGAGGCGATTGCCGCCGAGCAGGAATCGGAGGAGATGGCGCAGCGCGTGCGTGACCTAGGCATCGTGCTCAAGATTGAGACGGTTCCGGCTTATGAGCAGCTGGGAAGTGTGTTGCTGGAGGGGATGCGGCACGCCAAGTTCGGCATCATGATCGCGCGCGGTGACCTAGCCGTAGAGCTGGGTTTCGACCAGATGGTCCAAGTGCCGGGGCGCATCATGAAGGTCGCGGAGGCGGCCCACATCCCGGTCATCATGGCCACGCAGGTTCTGGAGACCCTAGCCAAGACCGGGCTTCCCTCCCGCGCGGAAATCACGGACGCTGGCTATGCGCTGCGCGCGGAGTGCGTGATGCTCAACAAAGGCCCGCACATCACGGAGGCCATCCAGATTCTGGACCGCATGTCCCGCAAGCTAGGCCAATCGCGGCTGAAGAATCGCCAGAGGCTGCGCCAGGTGAGCAGCTGGACCAATCCACTTGCTTAGTACGCGGCGTACCTGCGCCGCGTGGTGAGGATCACCTAAGAGATAGCCCTCAAAACCTAGACGGACCTATGTTTACTAAGGTAACCTATAAAGGTAATGCTTATTCGGTAGTACTTATTTAAGGAAGAGGGCTCACCGTGAAGTTATCTGAGTGCTCACGGCAAACCGCCGACGCTATCCCCACGGGGTGCACCATCACCCTGAGAGACGAGTGCATCTCCTGCACCTGCGACGCCGCACTGGCGGTGCGCCTCGGCGAGCTGGGTATCCGCCCCGGCGCCACGCTAACGATGGGCCCGCGCGTGGCCGGTGGCGCGCGTGTTGTCTCGGTGGGCAGCTGCCGCTATGCCATCGATAAAGCGACGCTACAAGCCATCGAGGTCTAAGCCATGTCCACCACGAAACCCAGCTGTCACGGCGATCCGGGCGGCGCGGTAGCCCCTGCTGGCGCGCCCATCATCGCGCTCGTTGGCTCCCCCAACTCTGGCAAGTCCACTCTCTTTAACGCCCTGACCGGCGCGAAGGCGCAGACCGGCAACTGGCCGGGAACCACGGTTGAGGTCAGCCGCGGTGCGTGGAAGATCGGTGACGCAACCGCCGATCTCATCGATTTTCCCGGCACCTACTCACTCGACCCGCTCAGCCCCGATGAGGCGCTGACCCGCGCCATGCTCATCGATTGCCCAGATGATGAGCGCCCCGACGCCGTCGTCGTGGTCGTCGATGCCAGCGCCGTGGCGCGCGGCCTCAACGTCGCGCTCCAGTTAGCGGAGCAGCCCTACCGCCTCATCATCGCGCTGACGAAGACCGACGTGGCCCTCAACCAGGGCCAAACAGTGGATCCCGTTGCGCTCGCTGAATCCACCTCCATCCCGGTGGTGGTGGTTGATGGGCGTAAGCGGGAGGGCGTCGAGAAGCTGCGAGAGGTTGTTGTTGATTCTCTGGCGGCTGAGCCCGTGCAGCTGCGCGAGGACGCAGGTTTGGAGGCCCGCTTCGCGGAGTTGGATGCGGCGGCGAAGGCCTCGGTGAGCGAGGTCGAGCACGCCACGCCCCTCTCCCACCGCCTCGATGCGGTGGCCCTCCACCCGGTGGTGGGACCGCTGCTGTTTCTGGCCGTGATGTGGGTGGTCTTCCAGATCACCACCACCGTGGCCGCTCCCCTCCAGGATGGCCTGGAGGCACTGGTCTCGGGCCCCTTGAGTGACTGGGCGCGGGCGGGGCTAGAAGCCATCGGCTTAGGCCACCCTCTCATCACGGGCCTGCTTGTCGACGGCCTCATCGGCGGCGTCGGCATGGTCCTCACCTTCGCCCCGCTCATGGCGCTGATGTTCTTGTGCTTGGCGGTGTTGGAGGATTCCGGCTACATGGCGCGTGCCGCGGTGGTCACGGACCGTCTCATGCGGGCCATCGGTCTGCCGGGCAAGGCTTTCATCCCCATTGTCGTGGGCTTTGGCTGCAACGTGCCGGCGATCTCGGCCACGCGCGTGCTGGGCAGCCCGCGGCATCGCATCATGACCGCGCTGCTCATTCCGTTTACCTCGTGCTCGGCGCGCTTGGTGGTCTTCGTCATGCTTTCGGCCACGTTTTTCCCAGATCATGCCGGCAGCGTGGTGTTCATCATGTACGTCATTTCCATCGCGCTGCTCGTGCTCGTGGGTTTGGTGCTGCGCAAGACTCTGTGGCGCGCGGTTCCGGAAGAGGCACTGGTTATTGATTTGCCGACGTACCAGCTGCCCACCGTGCGCCTAGCACTGAGCGTGATGTGGACGCGCTTGAAGGGCTTCTTGCAGACGGCCGGTGGCATCATCGTGAGCACCGTGGTCGTGGTGTGGCTGCTCATGGCCATCCCGGTGGGTGCGGCGGTCCAGGACTCCTCCTGGGGAGAACCGCCGGCGCCGGAGGATTCGGCCTACGGGGCGGTCGCGCACGCCATCGCTCCAGCCTTTGCCCCGGCCGGCTTCGACTCGTGGTCCTTGGCGGGTCCGCTAGTCACTGGTTTCGTGGCCAAGGAGGCGCTGATTTCGACGTGGGCGCAGACCTACGCGGTCGAGGATGTCACCGACGCCTCCGCGGAGGAACAATCCCATAGCGCGCTCAGCGATCACGTGCGCGCGGACTTCGAGCAGGCTTCTGACGGTCATCCCCTCGCCGCGGTGTGGGCCTACATGCTCTTCCTGCTGGCCTACACGCCCTGCGTGGCCACGATTGCCGCGCAGCGGCGAGAGATTGGCTGGCGCTGGACGCTCTTCGGCTTCGGCGTCCAGCTGGCCACAGCGTGGGTGCTGGCTGTAGCGGCCTTCCAGATTCTGAAGGTGTTTATCTAATGCCCGCCTCCCCCATCCAGGCCGTGCAGGAAGCCATCGAATCCGGCGTGCGCTCGCGGGCGGCCATCGCGGCACAGACCGGGCTGGAGCCCGGCACGGTGGACCTCATCCTGGATCACCTCACCGCCAGCGGGGTACTCGATATGGAGCCACTCGGCTCCTGCCCCGCGGGCGGATGCGGGTCCTGTTCGGCGGCCTCGGCGTGTGCCGGCCCCAGCAGCACGCGTGGGCCGGTTCTGCTTAAGCTTCGTCGCTGCCCCTAACCGCGCTGTCACGGGAGTCTTCACGTGGGTTCTGCCGCGGCTCAACCTGTGAGATGTTGACGGATGAGTCCATGGGACTTAGCGCTGACTCCATGGCAGGCAGGCGGCGGGAGCGCAGGCGGGTGAGGAGCTCGGAGGCGTCGGCAGGCGTGAGGTCTTGACCAGCCATCTTCACGGGGCCAGCCACGAGGTCGAAGCGCACGGTCCGCACGCCCGCAAGGTGCCCCAACGGCCCCACTTTCAGCGTGAGCTCCTGGATGTGCGGGGTTCCAATCACCATGACGCGGCGGTTAATGCGGCCGCGGTGCACGATGGTCACGGGAAGCGGGGAATCCACGAGCGTCACCGACTGCTGCTTGCGGTCGAGGGGGCTGATCCACGTCGCCCGGCGCGGGGAGGTATAAGTGGGCTGGGTGTGCCCTTCGGGGCGCGCGAAATCCTCAATCTGCGCACGATCCAGATCGGAGATGAGCTCTAAAAGCTCCAGCGCCTGCTCGCGGGTACCCACCGGCAGGATGCGAGTGGAACCGGACTGCTTACCGCTGCCCTTCGCGCCATAACCAGCTACAGAGACGTGCACCTCGTACCAGCCGAAGCGCCGCCATAAGAAGGGCTGGCTTACCCGCACGCCGTGGATGCGGCTAATGCGGATGGTTTGGCGGCGGCGGTCGGCAAGACCGTAAGAGACGTTGAGGGCGTTGGTGGGGGCGTCGTGAAGCGCGGTGAATTTCCAGGAAGAGTCCACCAAGCCCCAGACGCTTCCAACAAAGCCCACGATGATGGGCAGCAGCGCGGTCCACATACCCGGGATGAAGAGCAAGCCCCCAATAACGAGGGCCGCGAGGAGCGTGGGCAGGCGCAGCGCCTCAGCGGCAATCGTGCGCAGTATGGGAATCTCCGGGATCAGCGCGGCGGCTTCCTCCGCTTCCGGCGCCGGCTCACTGGCAGGGTTCTTATTCGTGCGCCGCAGCAACTCCGCGCGCAGCTCTTCTGCTTTCGCTTTGGGCAGGTACTCAATCTTGATCACCGACGAGGTACCGCCGGCGGTCTCCACCCGAACCGTGGCCAAACCCAACAAGCGCGCGATGATGGATTCCACGACGTCCACCGCCTGGATGCGCTCATAGCGCGCGGAGCGGAAGGACGTGGAGATGACGCCGTGGCGCAGCGCGATTTCATCCTCGGTGAGCTTGTAGCCCAGCTTGCGCCACCAGATTCCGGAGACCAGCCAAATCACTGCGCACACCAGCACGAAGGCGCCGATACCCAGCAGGGTACCGCGGCCGACCTCGCCGAGGTTGCCGCTCTGCAGGTAAGACACCACGTCCGAAATCATGGCGGCGTTGATGTTCACCGCAAAAATGGCCACCAGCGCTAAAATCAGCGACCAAAAGCGCAGCAGCGGGGTGAGGCGGTGGACGCGAATGTAGCCGTCGGCGTCGATAAGCGCGCGGTCCTTCACAGCCCACTCATCCTCTCGCGAGCCTTGACGGCGAGGCGCTCGCGCAGGGCATCGGCGTCCGCGGCAGGCAGGCCGGGGATGGTGGCGTCGCTGCTGGGCGACGCCGTGTGCAACTTCACCTTCTTCAGCCCCATCGCGCGCTCGATGGGGCCGGCCGTAACGTCGACGAATTGGATGCGGCCATAGGGCACGACGGTGAAAGTGTGCCAGATTTTGCCGCGGGTGACGAGCAATTCGTCGGCGGTTTCCTGCCAGCCTAGGTTTTTGACCTGCGCGGGGATGAGCCAGAGCTGATAGAGCGCCCACGCAACGAGCGCTCCGGCGACCCAATAGAGCCAATCCCACCAGAAATACGCCGCCGCGGCCGCCAGGGCGGCGAGGATGACGTCCCAGCTCAAGCGCGAAATGTAGCGGGCTTTAGTGAGTGACGGGGATACGGTATTCATGCCGCCACTTTAACACGAACCCTTGACAAGTCGTTGGGTTTATACAACACTGTGGTGCATGTCCCCAAAGAAAAAGCCAACCCGCCCACTATTTAACCGGGTCCGCGTGCTCCGCGTTGAACGGGACATGACGCGCGCACAGCTTGCCGACGCCATCGGGGTCAACCCCCAAACCATCGGCGCTCTCGAGCGCGGCGACCACTCCCCCAGCTTGGACCTCGCCTTCAACATCTGCGAAGTTTTCAATCTACCCGTGGAAGCCGTGTTCTCCCGGACCGAATTCACCCCCATGTCCTCCGAAATCTACCGAAAGGACTAAACCACACATGTCCGCCTCTATTCCCGATTCCGTTAAGACCCGCAAGCGCTACATCACCCTGACCGACCTGTCCACCGCCCTCATCATTGCATCCATCCCCCTGCAGTTCTGGAGCGCCTTTACCTCACTCATGGTGGCCGCCCTTGGAACTTTGCTGTGCGCGTTGATGACCGCTCGCCTCCGCACAACGATTGGTGCCGCAGACCTGCCCAGGACAGAACTGGATGAGTATCAGATGCAGCAGCACCTTGAAGCCCGCGACGACGGCCTCAAATTCTCCCTCGCAGCACTCGTCATCCTGCTTCCGGTGACTGGCCTTATCGCCTGGGGTGCCCGAACCATGCCCATCATGGACGGCGTATTCGTCTCCCAGCTCTACCTCAAAATCATCCTGCTACTCATGGTGTGGGTGCCCTTCTCCGTGGCACGTTCCCTGGCCGGAAAGATGAACCGCGACGAGCTCATCTCTAAGGAATAAGCCGCTTAGCGGAAATCCCGCGAGCCGCGCGAGAGCGCCTCACCGAAGGCCAGCGGCTCCAGCTGGTCCGCGGCAACGGTGACCGCGCCGGAGGCGTTCTGCACGATGCCGCGCACGATGAGCGCGGGCGCTGTTCGCGCGGTGACTTTATCCCGGGCCCACAGGCCTGGCGTGACCATCACGTTCATCAACCCGGTCTCATCCTCCAAACCAAAAAAGACCACCCCGCCCGCTGTCTGCGGGCGCTGGCGGTGCGTGACCACCCCGGCGATGCGCACGCGGGTGCCATCCTCCACTGCCGGCAAATCCGCCGCGGATAGGATGCCGCGGGCCTGCAACTCCCCGCGGACCTGCTCCATCGGCTGCTGGTTGTGAGTCACGCCGGTGCTCGCCACATCCGCCGCCATGAGCTCAAAGGCGCTCATCCCCGGCAAAGACGGCGCTTCAATCGCCGAAAGCCCTGGCAACATCCCCGCCCGTTCTGTTGCGGCCACGCCCGCCTGCCACAGCGCCTGGCGGCGATCCACCCCAAAGACGTCCAAGGCCCCCGCCACGGCGAGGGCCTCCACGTGATCGACGGTGAGGTCGGCGCGGCGGGAGAGATCGGGGACGTCGCCAAACGGCGCGGCCGCTTCAATGCGATCGGCGGCCTTATCACCCAACCCCTTGATGAGGTTAAGCCCCAAGCGGATACGCGCCTGACCGTCCGAGCCCACCACCACGCGCGCCTCGCGGCCCGACTCGTTGACGCTGACCGGCAGCACCTCCACCCCGTGGCGGCGGGCATCCTGAATAAGCGACTGCGGCGAGTAGAAACCCATCGGCTGCGCGCGCAGCAGGCCCACGCAAAACTGCGCCGGGTAATAGCGCTTAAACCACGCCGAAAAGTACACCAAGGAAGCAAAAGACTGCGAGTGGGACTCCGGGAAGCCATAAGCAGCGAAGGCCACAATCTTGGCCCACAACTTATCCGCCACCTCCCCGACGATCCCGTTGGTTTCCTCCAAGCCCTCATAAAAGCGCTGCTTGAGCGCTGCCATCTTGGCCGGCGAGCGCTTCGAGCCCATCGCGCGCCGCAGGTCATCCGCCTCCGCGCCGCTGAACCCGGCGGCATCAACCGCAATCTGCATGAGCTGCTCCTGAAAGAGCGGAATCCCCAGTGTCTTGCCCAGGGACTTCTCCAGCACCGGGTGGTCATAGGTCACCGGCTCCTTGCCATCGCGGCGGCGCAGGTAGGGGTGCACCGAGCCGCCCTGGATGGGGCCCGGCCGGATGAGCGCGACCTCCACCACGAGATCGAAGAAGACCCGCGGCTTGAGCCTCGGCAGCGTGCTCAGCTGCGCGCGTGATTCCACCTGGAACACGCCCACTGCATCCGCGCGGCAGAGCATGTCATAGACTTCCGGGTCAGCCAGGTCCAGCTCCCACAGGTTGACCACCCGGCCGGTTCTCTCCTCCACCAAGTCCATCATGTGGTGCAGCGCTTCGAGCATGCCCAGGCCCAGCAGGTCGAACTTCACCAGCCCGGCCGCGGCGCAATCATCCTTATCCCATTGCAGCACCGAACGATTCTCCATGCGCGCCCACTCCACGGGCACAACATCCGCAATTGGCCGGTCACACAGCACCATGCCGCCGGAGTGGATACTCAGGTGGCGCGGCTGGCCTAGGAACTGCTCGGCCAAGGATTCAACGTCCGAAGGCGCAGACGCAATCCCCTTCGACCAGGCATCGGCCGAACCCTGCGGGTAGCCCAGCGCGCGGGCGGCATCCCGCAACGCGCCTTTGCGGCGGTACGTAATCACGTTAGCCACCTGCGCCGCCTTCTCGCGGCCGTGCTTGGCGTAGACGTACTGGATGACCTCCTCGCGCCGCCCGGATTCAATATCGATGTCGATATCCGGCGGGCCATCGCGGTCCGGGGAGAGGAAGCGCTCAAAAAGCAGTCCCGCGGAAATCGGCTCCGCATTCGTAATCCCTAGCGCGAAGCACACCGCCGAATTCGCCGCCGACCCGCGCCCCTGGCACAGGATGTTCTCCCGTTTACAAAAGTCCACGAGATCACACACGATAAGGAAGTAGCCGGGAAAGCCCAGCTGCTTGACCACACCCAGCTCATACCGCATCTGCTCCCACGCCCGCTCCCGAATCTCCTTAGGCCGCGTGGCATAGCGCGCTGCCGCGCGCTCGAAGGTGAGGTGCTCCAGCCAGGACATCTCGGTATAGCCTTCCGGCACGTCGAAATCAGGCAGGTTCGGGGCCAGTGCCTCCCAGGTGAAGCTGCAGTCCTCGAGGACGCGAACGGTTTCGGCGATGAGCTCGGGGCACTCAGGCAGCAGGCGCGCCATCTGTTCCCCGGAGCGCAGCCAGGACGAGCCCATGGGGTGGGAGCTGGGGGAGGCGTCGGCAAGCGCGAGGCGTCTGGACAGGGCTTGTTTGGCTCCAGCCAACCGCGCGTGTTCACGCGTGGCGGCAGCCGGGCGCGCAGTGGCAATGGCGCGCGAAACCGGCAAGGAATCCAACAGTAGGTGGTGGTCCGCGTCCTCCGGGAGCTGGGTACATGCATACTCCAGAACCATGCTGTCTATTTTTATTCCCTCGACCAAAAGATCGAAATGCTCTACCCATTCCCAGCCCACCAGGAAGAGGCACTCATCCTGCAACTGCGCACCAATCTCCACCAAAGAAGGATAGGACACGACCCCCTTCTCCCCCGCCTCCATGTGAGCGCGGGAGATAAGCCGAGATAGACGCCGATAGCCCTCCGGGGTGCGCGCCAGGACGGTCAGCGGAGCTGGGTCGAGACTGAGCTCCGCCCCGAAGACCGCAGGCAGGCCAACTTTGGCGGCGGCCTCCGCAAACTTCATAAGACCATAGAATCCATCCCGATCTACCAGCGCAATCCCCCGCAGGCCCAGTTCGACGGCGCGCGCCACGAGCCCCTCCGGCTCGGAAGCGCCACACAGAAAGCTATAGGAGCTCACCGCATGCAGCTCGGCGAAAGGCACGGCGGAATGCCCCACCTTCGGCGCGTCCGTGGGCTGCGGCAGGTGATCCACCGACACCGGGATGGGCCCCGGGCGACCAGAGAGAATCCTCTCCACCCGGGACCACGGCAGCGCCTCACCCCCATTGAATCTCATAGCCCCACACACTATATTCGAACACAGGTTCCAGTCAAGGTTTTCGTTGAACAATTCTCCGAATAGACAAAGCGGTTCAATCGTTGCTAGTTTTTCGTGCAGTGCAAAAATCCTGCGGTGACACGACTTGCCGCACAACCAAGAAGGGACACTAGGAACCCACCATGAGCATCCGTCGCGTACTTGCTGCCACCTCGGCAGCCGTCATCGCCGCAACCGGCCTGGTTGCTTGCTCCTCGGACTCCGCTGAGTCCAAGGATTCCGGCGAGGCCATCACCAAGGACTCCACCATCACCATCGGCACCACTGACGCCAACATGGAAGAGTGGGCCGTCTTCCAGGACCTGGCCAAGGAAGCCGGCTACGACGTCAAGCTGGAGAACTTCGCCGACTACAACACTCCGAACCAGGCTCTGGACCAGGGCCAGCTGAGCACCAACAAGTTCCAGCACCTGAAGTTCCTGGCTGAGTACAACAAGGGCAACGGCACCGATCTGGTCCCGCTGGCCTCCACCGAGATCTACCCGCTGGCCATCTACTGGAAGGACCACAAGGATCTCGCTGGCATCGAGGGCCAGGAAGTCGCCATCCCGAACGACTCCACTAACCAGGGCCGCGCCATCGGCCTGCTGGTTCAGGAAGGCCTGGTCACTCTCAAGGAGAACAGCCCGCTGACCCCCACCCCGCTAGACATCGATGAGGACAAGTCCAAGGTTAAGGTCACCCCGGTAGATGCTGCCCAGACCCCGGCCGCCTACGGAGAGGGCAAGCCGGCCGTCATCAACAACTCCTTCCTCGAGCGCGCCGGCATTGACCCGAAGTCCGCCGTCGCTCAGGATGACCCCGACTCCACTGAGGCTGAGCCCTACATCAACGTCTGGGCCGTGCGCGCCGACGACGCCGACAACGAGGCCCTTCACGAGCTGGCCAAGCTGTGGAAGGACCCGAAGGTCACCGAGGCCGTCCTGAAGTCCTCCGGCGACACCGCCGTGGCCGTCGACCGCTCCCAGGAAGAGCTCCAGGAAATCCTGGACCGCCTCGAAGAGCAGGTCTAAGCCCCGCGTAATCCACATGTCCCCCGCGCTCACGCTTGATTGCGTGACCCGGGGGATTTTGCCCGTTACTCCCTCCTCACTCACTACACGGACACGTACAAAGGAAACCCACGTGACTGAACAACAAGGCGCCCACCGGGGCACCCGGATTGAATTCCGCAACATCACCAAAGTCTTTAAAAACAAGAAAACCACCACCACCGCACTCGATAATGTCTCCCTGACCGTCGAGCCCGGCGAAATCATCGGCATCATCGGTTTCTCCGGCGCGGGTAAGTCCACGCTGGTGCGCATGATCAACGGTCTGGATAAGCCGACCTCGGGGCAGCTGCTTCTCGACGGCACCGATGTCGTCCCCCTCCCCGAATCCAAGCTGCGCGGCATCCGCCGCAACATCGGCATGATCTTCCAGCAGTTCAACCTCATGTCCTCGCGCACCGCGGCGGGCAATATTGAGTACCCGCTGAAGCTGCAGGGCGTCGACAAGCAGGAGCGTAAAAAGCGCGTCCAGGAACTGCTGGAATTCGTCGGCCTGGCGGACAAGGGCGATAACTACCCGGAGCAGCTCTCCGGCGGCCAGAAGCAGCGCGTCGGCATCGCCCGAGCCCTGGCTAATAACCCTTCCCTGCTGCTGGCGGATGAGGCCACCTCGGCGCTGGACCCCACCACCACCCACGAGGTGCTCGACCTGCTGCGCAAGGTCAACCGCGATCTCGGCATCACCATCGTGGTCATTACCCACGAGATGGACGTCGTGCGCTCCATCGCCGACAAGGTGGCCGTTATGGAAAACGGCCGCGTCATTGAGTCCGGCAGCGTCTATGAGGTCTTCTCCAATCCCCGAACCAAGGTGGCGGAGAAGTTCGTGGCCACCTCGCTGCGCAACACCCCGGACGTCGTGGAGGCCGATGACCTGCTGGCCCACGAAGGACGTTTGTTCACCATCAACCTGACGGAAAAGTCGGGCTTCTTCGGCGCCGCCGGCAAGCTCGCGGACGAGGGAGTGTCCATCGCCGTGGTCCACGGCGGCATCACCACCCTGCAGAAGCATTCCTTCGGCAAGATCACCGTGCGCCTCAACGGCCCGGATGCCGCCATCGAAGACTTCTACGCACATATGCAACGCACCACCGACATTGAGGAGATCCAACGATGAACGTCACCTACCTCGCGCAGGCCAATTGGGATCGACTGGGCGGCACGCTTGTCGACGCCGTCAAGGACACCCTCATCATGGTCGCCACCACCCTGGTGATCGCCGGCATCATCGGCTTGGTTCTCGGCATCCTGCTCTACACCACCCGCCCGGGCGGCATCCTGCAGAACAAGCCCATCTACTTCATCATCAACATCCTGGTGAACTTTGTTCGCCCGATTCCCTTCATCATCTTGCTGGCCTTTGTCCAGCCGCTGACGGTGGCGGTGCTGGGCAGCTCTATCGGCCGTGAACCGGCCACGTTCGTCATGGTTATTGCGGCCACGTTCGCGGTGGCGCGCATCGTGGAGCAGAATCTCGTGGCGCTGGACCCGGGCGTGATTGAAGCAGCCCGCGCGATGGGCGCTTCGCCGTGGAAGATCATCACCACGGTCATCATTCCGGAGGCGCTGGGCCCGCTGGTGCTGGGCTACACCTTCCTGTTCATCGGCATCGTCGACATGTCCGCGATGGCCGGCTACGTCGGCGGCGGTGGCTTGGGTGACTTCGCCATCGTCTACGGCTACCGCGCCTTCGAGTGGGAGGTCACCGTGGTGGCTACGCTTATCATCATCGTGCTGGTGCAGGCAGCGCAGTTCTTTGGCAACTGGCTCTCGGCCAAGATTATGCGCCGCTAACCGCGCGCCGCGTCCTGCGACGCGGCGCGTAGGATACGGACGCGGCGCGCGGCATAGAAACGAGAGGTCTTCGGCTCGTCTCCACAAGAAGAGACGACGCCGGAGGCCTCTTTTTCTTCGAGTTCTACGTCCCATGCGCGGCCATCGCGGTGGCGCACAACGACGCGATTTCTCGCGGCGGGGGTTTCCGCCGCGTCGACGGTGAGGTCGCCGTAGTGGAGGGTCTCGGAGGCGTCGAGAAGCTGGCGCGCCACCGCAAGCTCCGCCACCTGCCCTTGGGGCGTGGTGAGGCCGGAACCGCGGTTAGCGGGATAGAAATACTCGCCGTGCAGCGCCTTGCCCACGAGCTCGCGGCCAGCTTCCACGTTGAGGCGGCCAAAGGAATAGCCCCACGGCATCAGCAGCACCGACGGCGCGAAGCGGTGCCCCTTGGTGTGGGAGGTTTCCCACACGGTCTCCTCAAATTCGCATGCCAGGGAGGCAGCAAGCGGGCGGCCCTTGATTGCGCAGCAGGCATCGCGCTTGGCGTGGGTGCACACGAGCACCAGCGGCAGGCACGTGCCGGTGGGGTGCTCCAGATCCAGATCGAGGATGTCCTCCGGGCCGTTCAGGACGTAATCCTGCACTAACCCCTCGCGTGCCCACACGACGAAACAACGGAAGTGCCCCGTCCCCCGCTCGTGCCCGGCGCGCCCGGGGCGGCGAATGAGCTGCAGGCCCGCCACGCCTTTGAGCTTGGCCTTGAGCTTCTCGGTGAGGCCTGGGCCAAAAGTACGACCATCCAGCACGTCGCGAGACCAGGCCGTAGGCCACTCAAAAAGGACATAAACAGATTCTTGTTTAGCGGTACCAGCCAGGGGCTCGACCTGGACATCGGAGCAGAAGGTCATGGCGCCATCTTAACTGGCATCACTCCTTTCACAACAATGTGGTTACGATGTTTACTTCAATGCATAGAATGTCTCGCGGTACCGCTACCCTCGGAGTTATGCCGAAACACAATCTCTTGCGCACAGCCGCCCCCGTGGCCGCACTCGTTGTCTCGGGTGCGCTCGTGCTTCAGGGATGCGCTCCGTCTTCCTCCTCGGACGGCGGTACCGACGGCCCCACGAGGACTCTCGACGCTACCTTGTCCGGCGCCTCCACCTCCACTGCCACAGTCACTCCTGCTGCCCCCTCCCCCGCCGCACCGGCTGGGCTGACCCCGCTGGGCGACGCCAACATGGAGATGAAAACCCTCCGCCCACCGGCCCCCTCGGAGCTGGTGGTGACCGATGTCCGCGTGGGCAAGCATGAAGGTTTTGACCGCGTGGTCTTCGAATTCGTCGGGAACGGTTCACCGGGCTGGTTCATTGATTACACCGATGCCCCCGCCCAGCAGGGCTCCGGCAACCCGATTCCTTTCAAGGGTTCCACCGCGCTCGACGTCAGCATCGACGGCACTGCTTATCCCTTCCAGCTCGATATGGAAGACCCGAATATCGGCACCGTAAACGGCGCCGGCGGCCTAGTTACCCAGGTAGTCAGCGGCGGTACCTTCGAGGCTCGCTCGCAGTTCGTTATCGGGCTTAATGAACGCCACCCGTACTCGGTCCAGGTGCTCAGGGGGCCGACGCGCCTGGTCATCGACATCTTGAATTAAGCCGTTCAGGCATAGGTTGCCTCCACAGACCAGCGCCCGCCTGCCCACACGAGGAGCCAGGCGCGCTGGCCTTTCTCGTTTTCTCCGACGACTTGCAGGCGCGCGCAGCGCTGCGCCGCACCCGCCTCCCACCACCCGGTGTCTACGGGCCACGGGCCGGCCCAACCGGTCACCCGGTAGCGGTGGCGCCCCCATCCCAGACCCGCCGGCTCCCCGGAAAGGAGGGCCTCGGCGGTGACGATGACCTCCTTCGAGGAGACGTCGATAAGCCGAATCCGCGCGGCCGGGTGCGCCAGGCTCGCCGGGAGCGGCGCCGGGATGCGCCCCGGCCAGGTGCCCTCCGGCTGCGGATCGCGCTGCTCGCCATAGGGGACGTACTCGATGCGCTCGGCCACCCCACGCCCGCCCGCCGGGCGAGGCTGCAGCACGCGGTCCACCCCCAGCTGGGATTGCACCCGCGCGATGACACGCTTGGCCTGCTCCGCGGATTCGCCTGCGCCCCACAGGAGTCCATCCCCCGGCGGGGCGACCTCCACCGGCTCCAACGCCAGCTTGACGACGCCTCCTCCCTCACCCGGCGCACTCCCCGCCCACGCAGCACTCAGCCAGCCATCGAGCTGCCAGCGCACGCGGTCCGCCGTGGCGGCCTCGCTGAGCGCTTCCTGGGTACGCCAGATCCGCTCCAAACGCTCGCCGCCCTCGAACTCCGCAGCAACGCGCAGCCGCAGACACACCACGCCGGCCTCATCGAGCACCACATGCAGGCGCGCCGCGAGCTGGCGCGCGGCGAAGGCCGCAGCGTCCACGCGCTCTAAGGGTTCTTCGAAGTCCTGCTCCACGCCTAAGTCAGGGCACGCAAGCTCCGGCGCCACGCGCCGATCCGGTGCGGCCGCGGCCACCGCGTGGCACCGCCGTCCAGCCTCGCCGAAACGGGTGGTGACTTGGCGCAGCGGCAAACTCGCCAGCTCCCCTAACGTGCGCACGCCCAGCTGCTCCAAGGCATGCACCACGTCCGCCGCACACCCCAGCGCCACTTCCGCGGCCAATACTCCCACCGGCTGCTGAGCCAGAAAGTCGCGCGAGCCGCCTGCCGGGACTACCGCGCCCAGGTTGTGGTGGCGCGCGGCAATCAGCGCGGTAGCAATCTCATCGGCGACGCCGACGGTGGCGTCGAGGTGGGATCTGGCGGTGGCGTCGACAAGCATCTCCACTGCTTTTGCCTCGCTGCCGTGGAAACGCCCGGCCGCGCCCGCGTCCACGATGACCAGGCCCGGACGCAGCACCTCCACCGAGGAGGCCACCGCATCCAGCCCCGCGGCAATCTCCGCGAACACCACCCCGTCCCGGTCCGGGTTGACCTCCTCCACACGCAGCTCCGGTAGGAGAGCTTGGGCTTGGCGCACCCGCATCCCGCGGCGCACCCCCGCCCGGCGCGCTGCTGCGTTGCAGACCGCCACGCGGTGCTGGGCGGCGATAGCGCACGCCATCCTGTCGGCGTCCTGCAGCGCCTGGATAGGCCAATCCGGGAACCACAGCGCCGCGACCCTCACACGACCTCCAAGTGCGGGCGCGCGTCCGGCCGCTGCCCGCACGTGAGCACTCCACGGCGCGGGCGCATGCTTGCCGACGCCACCCGCACCCCTATATCAACTCCCCGAATACGCCCGCTGCCCCGGCCTAAGCCATGTACCGCAACGACCTCCGCACCTATCTCCATCGCCGTTCCTGGCAGCCGGGTTCCCACGGTGAGCAGGGCCGCCTGCCCTGCCCGCACCTTCGCCAGCACGGGGCGCGCCCGGGTGGGGCTCAGCTCGCCTGTGCCTTTGTGCACCACCAGGTCCAGTCCCTCACACAGCACGCCGGTCACCGCCCAGGGCTCCGCGCCCGGTTCGGGCACCGCGATGACCCGGGAGATATCTCCATCCTCAACCACCTGTGCGAGTGAGAGATCGGGCCAACCCACCACCGCAACGTGTCCGCCCGCCGCGCTAACATGGGATATCAGCTCCACCACGAGAGCGGCACATTCCGCACAGACGGTTGCTCGCTTGCGGGGAAGGCCACCGCCCGGGAGCAGCTCAGATAGCCCTTCGGGGACGCCGAGAAGCTCCACCTCCGGCTGCACCTGCGCAGCAACATCCGGGGTTTCCAGGCGTTGAATCTGGGCGCGCAGGACCGCAATTTGCTCGGCCTGCGATCCGCCCACCACACGAACACCTGTTTGATTCATGGATCCTATTATGAACCTCTCTCCGGACGCGCGCAATTGCGCTGGTAGCGTTAGGCGCCATGAATCCCCTCCGCGCGCACACCACCCCAATCCCCACCCCGCTGTGGGTGCGACTCGGTTCCTCACTGTTGGCTGGTGCCGCCGTGGCGGTGGGTACCAGCCGCATCCACTTCGGTCTCGCGCTGGGGCTCAGCCTGCTCTTCCTCCTCGCGGCCTGCGCGCTCGTACTCCTACACCCCTACCGCGCGGACCTGCGTGATTATGCCCAGCGCCACAACGTCACCATGCTGCCCAACGCGGCACAGCTCATCCCGCTTATGGTGCTGTGGTTGATGGTCATGTTCTCCCCACTCCTCGCGCTGCCTGCCTGGGGCAGCGCACTGGTGTGGGTACTCGTTTCAGGCGCGGCCTTCCTCCTCTTCCCCCACGTCGACGGCTCCCGCAAGCTCGCCTACGCACCCCCTGCCTAAACCCAACCCGCCTAGGCCAGGCTGTTTAAGCCAGGTCGCGCGAGGTGGCCCAGCGCGTGAGCTGATGGCGGTTGGACTGCTGGGTCTTGCGCAAAATATTGGAGGCGTGTGTTTCCACCGTCTTCACCGAAATGAACAGCTGCTTGCCAATCTCGCGGTATGTGTAGCCGCGCGCAAGCAACCGCAAGACCTCTAGCTCGCGCCGCGTGAGCGCATCCACCGCTGGGTCCTGCCCCTCCTCCGGCTCCGGCGCGGGCGAACCGGAGGCAAAAGCGTCGAGGACAAAACCCGCCAGGCGCGGCGAGAAATACGCATCCCCGCTATTGACCTGCACCACCGCCTCGGCCAGATCCGGGCCGGAAATATTCTTCGTCACATACCCGCGCGCGCCCGCCCGAATCAGCGCAATCACGTCCTCCGCCGCATCCGACACGCTCAGCGCCAAAAACACCGGCCGCGCCGGCTGATTAGCCGTCGCGTTAATAACGGCGAGGCCACCGCCGTCGGGCATGTGGACGTCGAGAAGCACCACGTCCGGGGAGGTACGCGCAATGCCCTCCAGCGCCTCCGCAACGGTCCCGGCATCGCCCACGATCTCAATCTCCGAGGACGCCGCCAGCTCCGCGCGAACGCCCGCGCGAAAGACGGAGTGATCATCAACCAAAAAGACCTTCACCATGCTCATAACGCTACCGCGAGCTCCACCTCGGTGCCCTCCCCCGGGGTCGAGGAAATCCGCACGCGCCCACCAGATCCTTCTACGCGCGCGCGAATACTGTCACGAATCCCGTGCCTATCAGCGGGAATATCCTCCACGTCGAAACCCACCCCGCGGTCGCGCACAAAGATACTCAGCTCGCCCGCCAACAACTCCGCATAAACATCCACCGCGTCCACACCCGCATGCTTGCCGGCATTCACCATGGCCTCACGCGCGGCCTGGATAAGCAGCTTCGCGGACTCCGTCAGCTCCATGTCCTCACCCACCGTCACAGCAGATACCCGCATGTCGAAGAGATCTTCCACCTCCCCGCACGCCGATTCGAGGGCACCGAAACAGGTGGTGGGGGCGGCGGAGGGGGCATCGAAAAGCCAGGCGCGCAGCTCGCGTTCTTGGGCGCGCGCCAAACGCGTCACCTCGCGCGAATCCCCCGCCCGCTTCTGAATCAGCGCCAGCGTCTGCAGCACCGAATCGTGCAGGCGGGCGGCAATCTCGGCGCGCTCCTCCGAAACCGCCTTCGCCGCCTGTTCCTGAGATAGCGAGCGCCAGAGCTTCAGCACCAGCGGCACCACCAGCGCGCCAAAGCCCACCAGCGTCAGCGCCGTGGCCAGGATCGCCGAACCCGATCCGCTCTCCCACGTCACCGCCGCCACCACGACGCCACCGATGACCAGGACGGCACCGGCCGCCACAGCAACCAGGCCCACCGGCGTGTTCAGCCCGCGGTCATACGCCAACCACGCCAGCACCGCGCCGATGGCCACCACCGCCAATGGCACCGCCACGCTTAGCGACGCCCCCGAAACCCCCAACACACCCACCGCACTACCCGCCAGCGCCAGGAACACCAGCACGAGGGAGAGGGGGCTGCGGCGGGTGGAGGGGGCGTCGTCAAGCGCGGGCGTGAAAATCCACAGCCCGGCATAGGCCATCGCCCCCACCCCACCCAGCAGGGTCAACGCGGTCAAGGCGATGCGCACGGAGAGCGCCGAAACCCCCAGATTCTGCGCCAGCCCCGCCGCCACGCCGGCGACCACGCGGCCAGATTGGGGACGCGACATCACGGGATAGGGCGCCGCGTTTTCTGCGGGCACATAGGGCGAAGTCATACTAGCCATAGTCCCACGCGCCACCCCTCGGGCACATCAGGGACAACCCTGAGGTCAAAAAATCAGGGCGATTACCGATACCGCCGCGAGGCCCCACGCGGCACCATAAAAGCATGACGAAGAACAGCACACTCAACCAGATGTGGACGACCCGCCCCGTCCGCCTTCCCAAGAAACAGGGCGGTGACGCGCACATCGCTGGTGTCTGCGAAGGCATCGCGGTGCGCTACCAGCTTGACCCCACGATTGTGCGCGTGGCCTTCGTGGTCGCAGCACTCGCCTTCGGCGGCGGCATCGCCGCCTACCTCCTCGCGTGGGCGCTCATGCCGCGCTTCGGTTCGCCCTACTGCCCGCTCGATGCGGCCATGGGCAAGGATGGCGTCAAGGAGGAACAAGAGCTCGGCTGGGTGCTGATTATCGGCGTCCTTCTGACGTTTGGCTCCGGCCCGCTGTTCCTCAGCGGACAATTCCTCGCCGGCCTTCCGCCCGCTGCGCTGACCTTCGGCCTGTCGGCGCTGGCGTGGTACGCCCTTCACCAACGCGAACCGCTACCGCCCAGCGGGCTGTTGGCCGCCGAACAGCCGGTGCGCGAGGAACCGGTCAACCTCAACCCTTATACCCCAGCAGACGGCCACCCCTTCCCACCGGGGCGTACGACCCCGCCGTCCTGGGATCCACTCGGCGTGGTGCCCGATGCCTGGGACCTGCCGGAGCCGGGCCCGCGGGAAGAACCGAAAAAGAAGCGCGGTTCGCAGTGGGCTGAGGCCGCGATTGCTCTCGGCGCTGTGGGGGCTGCCCTGGCGATTGCCTTCTTTGGAGTCACCTTCGTCATCGAGGCCGACGAAGAATCCGGCTTCAGCGCCCGCTTCAATGTCGGTTCTCAGCACATCGCGCCCACCCATGAAGATGAGCTCCAGGAATACTATGACCTAGGTATTGGCACCTCAACGGTGGATTTGAGCCAAATCGAAGACCTCAAGGAAAAGCACGATGTCACCATCGACGTCGGCATCGGCAGCGTCGAGGTCATCCTCCCGAAGGACGTCCCTGTATCACTCACCTGTGACAGCGGCTTAGGAGAAAGCAACTGCACCAACCGCCATGACGATGATGCGCTGCTAGATATCCGCATCGACCAAGGCATCGGCGAGCTCACCGTCACCGGCTAAACTGGCCCACCATGATTCACTTCGGCAACGATTACCACCGTTTAGCCCACCCCCGCGTCCTTGATGCCATCGCGGGGGCGGGTGGGGCTTATGCCGGCTATGGCGCCGACGAGCTGTGCGCCACGGCCGCTGAGCGCATCCGCACTGCCTGCCAGGCGTCGAACGCTGAGGTGCATTTCATGGTCGGTGGCACGCAGGCCAACGCCACCATCATCGCCCACCGCCTGCGCCCCTGGGAGGGTGTCATCGCGGCGGATAGCGGGCACATCGCCACCCATGAGACGGGCGCCATCGAGCACACCGGGCACAAGGTCATCACGTTGCCGAACCAGCTGGGAAAAATCACCGCCGCGCAGGTTCGCGCCTGCATGGATGAGTACCGCGCCTCCGGGGTGGAAGAGCACATGCCGGAGCCCGCACTGGTCTACATCACGCAGCCCACCGAGTTCGGCACCGCCTACTCCCGCGCCGAACTCGTGGCCCTGCGCGAGGTCTGCGACGAGTACGATCTGGGCCTGTTTGTCGACGGCGCCCGCCTCGGCTACGGCCTGTCCGCTGCGGATATCACCCTGCCGGACCTGGCCACGCTTGTCGACGTCTTCACCATCGGCGGCACCAAATGCGGTGCCCTCTTCGGCGAGGCCATCGTCTTCCCCGCGGGCGCGCCGCGCTTTCGCAATGCGATGAAGCAAAACGGCGGCCTGCTAGCCAAGGGCTGGTTGCTCGGCGCGCAATTCGCCGCCCTCTTCAGCGCCCCTCCTACTGCCTCCGCCGACGCAGCAACGACCCTCTACGAGCAGATCTGCGCCCGCGCCAATGCCCAAGCCCAGCGCATCGCCGAGGCATTTCGTGCCGCAGGCATCGACATGCTCTTTGACTCCCCCACCAACCAGCAATTCGCGCTGTTGACCCGCGAGCAGGAAGAGAAGCTCTCGCAAGACTTCGTGTGCCAGTTCTTCGAAGAACACGAAGGCCTGCGCGTGGTGCGATTCTGTACGGCGTGGTCGACGGAAGAGAGGGACGTCGATAAGCTCTGCGCTGCGATTTCTGCGCTCAAGTAGCGAGGTTCCCCGGCCTGGTTTAGGCTGTGGGCTATGCAACTGGGGGGTTACATTCAAGCACTAGCGCGCGGGCTCGACGTGGTCGAGCAATGCGCCGGTGTCACACGCGCTCAGCTGGTTGAGATGGGTGCGCGGCCGGATTTCGCGGAGAAGCTCCTAGGGCTGCACGCGGTGTATTTCGGGGACACGATGTTCCGCTCCCGGCAGCGCAAGGCCCGCCGCACGGGCCACGACGTGTTCACGCTCCTCGATATCGAGCGCTATTGTTCCAAGCTCAAAGCCCGCAGGGCCTGGGAGCTGCGCCAGCTACTAGCTGCCACCCCGCGGGAGAAAATCCCCATGGTGGCGAAGGCAAAGCTCAAAGAATGGCGCCCGCCCAAGGACCCCGCCCCAGGCGTGCGAGTGACGCGGCGCGCGGGCCGCAACCACACGCTGAGCATTACGGATTCCTCGCTCAATATTTCTAAGCTGCTGGCCGTGCTTAAGACCACTGACAAGGACTTGCTCACCGCGGCGCATACCGTGTTCCGCGGCGGGGGTGGCTCCGGCCAGAAGCTGCAGTCCAACGTCATCGTGCGATTGGATGAACTCGACCGCATAGTCGACGGTGATGGCGAAGAGATTGAACTACAGCTGACCAATGGGGCCACGATGACGGGTGCGGAGTTCGTGCGCGAAAAGCTTGCCGACGTCGGCCTCATCACCCTCGTCCATCCCCACCACGGCCCCGTGAACCTGTACATGGCGAGCCGTTTCGCCAACACCAAGCAGCGCCTCGCGCTGTCAGCGGAGCACCCGACGTGCGCGTGGCCGGGTTGCAACGCGCCTGCCGACGACTCCCAGATCCACCACCTCACCCGTTTCCAGGACGGCGGGCCGACAAACATGGCCAACTTGGTGCCGCTGTGTGCATACCACAATGCGGTCAATGACGATGATCCAGAAAAGCCCACCGGCCGCGGGCGCCTCGACCGCATCGATGGCCGCGTGCACTACCTGCCGCCGTGGGCGGGGCCGCCGATTCCCATTGAAAGCCCGGCCCACCCGCCGCGCTCCGCTCCGGGGCCAGCTCGCGCATCCACGGATCCGCCGGCATCCGGCCCGCCCGACCCACGCACCACGCCGCGTGGGACACCAGCCCCTGTCTCCGGCGCGCCACCGCATAACTCCGGCGAACCTCCGGACCCGCCACCGAGTTCATGAGTGCTTTTAGTCCGTAGACTTCGCCCTGATCTCACGGTGGAAGCGCCACCCCGCCGGCTCAATGGTTCAGCGGCTCGCGGGTCACCGCTCCGCCGAACCAACCGGTCGCAGGCTGCCGCTCCGCAGCCCCACCAGCCGGAGACACCCTACGGCACACAGCCGCTTTAACCAGCCGCTCGCTGAGAAAATTTGCTCGGCGTGCGGCTACTCGCGCGCGCGATATAGAGGTATGCGTCCTTGTGCCGTGCGTACTAACGCCGTCGATACTGGCAACGGGCACGCTAACGCCATCCAGACTGGCGCCTGTCGCGACCACCCCCTGGAGGGTACGCAGGAGCCTGGCACCGCGCCATCTGCCCCCATTCCGCGGAGCTGAGTGCCGGGGATCGAAAACGGGGAACGCGGCCGCGCTACACAGCGTCTGGGAGTTTGCTTCGCTGCCCGCTTTCTACCACCGAGCTATCTCACTGAGATACTCCACTGCACTACTACAGTGCGTGTCCTAGTGTCTTTCGGCTGCGCTTACTCCCACTCGATGGTTCCCGGCGGCTTCGAGGTTACGTCGAGCACCACGCGGTTGACTTCCTTGACCTCGTTGGTGATGCGGGTGGAGATCTTCTCCAGCACGTCGTACGGCAGGCGGGTCCAGTCTGCGGTCATGGCGTCCTCGGAGGAGACCGGGCGCAGGACGATCGGGTGGCCATAGGTGCGGCCGTCGCCCTGGACGCCGACGGAACGGACGTCGGCAAGCAGCACCACCGGGCACTGCCAAATCTCGCCGTCCAGACCAGCGTTGGTCAGCTCGGTACGCGCGATGAGGTCCGCCTGACGCAGCGTCTCGAGGCGCTCCTCGGTGACCTCACCGATGATGCGGATACCCAGGCCCGGGCCCGGGAAGGGCTGGCGCGCCACGATTTCCTCCGGCAGGCCCAGCTCGCGGCCAACCGCGCGCACCTCATCCTTGAAGAGCAGACGCAGTGGCTCGACGAGCTCGAACTCGACGTCGTCAGGCAGGCCGCCCACGTTGTGGTGGGACTTAATGTTCGCGGTACCGTCACCGCCACCGGACTCCACGACGTCCGGGTACAGCGTGCCCTGCACCAGGAACGCAGCATCCTGGCCGTCCAGAGCCTGGTCGACGGCGCGCTCGAAGGAACGGATGAACTCCGCACCGATGGCCTTGCGCTTGGCCTCCGGCTCGGTCACACCGGCCAGCTTGTTGAGGAAGGCCTCGCGCTCATCAGCGGTGATGAGCTTCGCGCCAGTCGACGCCACGAAGTCCTTCTCCACCTGCTCACGCTCACCCGCGCGCAGCAGACCGTGGTCGACGAAGACACAGGTCAAACGGTCACCGATTGCGCGCTGCACGAGGGCTGCGGCCACGGCGGAATCCACGCCACCGGACAGGCCGCAGATTGCGCGGCCTTCCTCGCCGATCTGCTCGCGCACATCGTTAATGAGCTGCTCCGCGATGTTCTCTGCGGTCCAATTCTGCTCCAGGCCTGCGACCTCAGTCAGGAAGCGCGTGAGCACCTCTTGGCCGTGCGGCGAGTGGAGAACTTCCGGGTGGTACTGCACGCCGGCCATCTTCTTGGACAGGCACTCGAAGGCGGCCACGGGAGCGCCCTCGGAAGAGGCGGTGACCTCAAAGCCCTCCGGGGCTTCAGAGACCGAATCGCCGTGCGACATCCACACCTTGTGGGTGTCCTCCAGGCCCTTGTGCAGCACGCCGCCGGACACGGTCATGTCCGTGCGGCCGTACTCGCGGGCACCAGTGGAGGCCACGGTGCCGCCCAGGGCTTGGGTCATGGACTGGAAGCCGTAGCAGATACCAAAGACCGGGATGCCGAGCTCGAGCAGCTCCGGCTTCAGCGCAGGGGCGCCGTCCGCGTATACGGAAGACGGGCCACCGGAAAGGATCAGCGCGGCCGGGTTCTTGGCCTTGATGTCCTCCACGGAGGCGGAATTGGGGACAACCTCGGAGTAGATGTTGGCCTCACGCACGCGCCGGGCGATGAGCTGCGCGTACTGGGCGCCAAAGTCCACCACGAGGACAGGACGCGGGGTTGTATTTGGGTTAGTCACGGTCATCAGTTTAACGCAAGAACCCGCACCCTAGACCGCAGGGAGTGGCCCATAATCTTTCGCGGTGGCAGCTGCCTTGCTCAACGCCGCCCGAAACGCCCGCAGCGCAGGGTGTCCCTCGCGCCCAGCGCGAACCGCGGTGTAGAGCGTGCGGGTGGGATTACCAGGCAAGGCAACCACACGCACGCCTTCGATCTCTTCGAGAAAAAGGTCCGAGATCACCGCCACCGCGTGGCCCGTACGCACCAGGTGCGCGTGCAGGAACGGGTCCGGGGTTTCATAGAGCACACTGGGGTTAAACCCATGCCTGCGGCACAGCCGGTGGACGAACCTCCCCAACAAAAACTCCTCCGGGTCCATGGCAAAAGGGATTTCGTCATCGAACGCTGCAAAATCCTCCAATCGCAACTCGCTCCAGGGGCCGGTGAGTGGGGTGATGAGGCGGAGGGGGTCGTCGAGAAGCAGCTCCCGATGGGTGTGCTCATCCGTGGCGGGCATGTCCGACTCGTACTCCTCACCCAGGATGAGGTCCACCTCCCGGCGCTCCAGCAGCTCCATCGCGCCATCGGCTTCGCGCTGGATGATCTGCACGCGCAGGTCCGGGTACTCCCTGGCCAGCTCCGTGAGCGCCCGCGGGACCAGCGAGGACATGATGGTTTGAAACGTCGTGACCTTAATCGTGCCACGCACCGCATTGGTTGATGCGATGACCTGCGACTCCGCCTCATCCGCCAACGCGAGCATCCGCTCAGCATAAGACGCAAGGATTTCCCCCTGCTCCGTCAAACGCACGCGCCGGCCGACCTTTTCATACAGCGCCACGCCTACATCCTTTTCACACTGCGCCAGTTGTTGGGAGATAGCCGAGTGCGTATAGCGCAGCGATTCCGCCACCGCGGTGACGGTGCCGAGGCGTTGCAGCTCGTAGAGAATGCGCAGACGATGCAGATCCAACATGACAGAATCCCTAACAGGTACGTGTTAAAAACTGTAGATAGACTAACAGTTCTTCCCACCCCACAATGGTCTGCATGACCAACCCGTTTGCCGTTCTATGCGTCATTGGCTCGTGCATTTCCCTCCAGCTCGGAGCCAGCCTCGCCATCCAAATTTTCCCCACCGGCGGGCCCTGGGGCACCGCCTCGCTGCGTTTGCTTTTCGCCGCCGTGATTCTGCTCGCCATTGCGCGACCGCGCGTGCGCACATGGAGCCGCGAGAAATGGATCTCTGCCACCATTTTCGGCCTCACTCTGGGCCTGATGAATGGCTTCTTCTATTCCGGCATCGAGCTGGTTGCGCTGGGGCCTGCCGTGACCATCGAGTTCCTCGGCCCGCTGCTGCTGGCGGCGTGTCTCTCCCGCTCGCTTCGCGACGCCACCTGCGTCGCCCTCGCCCTTCTCGGCATGGGTCTGATGGGCCTGGATTCCTTCAACGGAGACCCCCTCGACCTGCGAGGTGTGTTCTTCCTGCTGTGCGCCGGCGCGATGTGGGCTGCTTATATCTTGGCCAGCAAGAAGGCCGGCGCGCTCTTTAGCGGTGCAGACGGCTTGGCTATGGCTTTCCTCATCGGCGGCCTCGTGCTCCTGCCAGTGGGTGGGCGCGGGGCGGTGGCGTTGGCCAGCGACCCCACCCTATTGCTGTTTGCCCTGGGCACGGGCGTGCTGGCCTCGCTCATCCCCTACTCGTTGGAGTTCCTGGCGCTACGCAGGCTTGCCCCCAACGTCTTTTCCATCTTGATCGCTTTGGAGCCCGTTTTCGCCGCGCTCTTTGGCTGGATCCTGCTCTCCCAGAACGTGTCTCAGCTCAAGCTGGCAGCTATCGGGCTGGTGGTGGTGGCCTCGGTGCTCCAAACCATGGCGCCGGCGCGCGGGCGCGTGGTTTTCCGCAAGGTGGCACTGCGCCCACGCCGCCTGAAGAAGCCCCGGCTGCTGTGGTTTCACAAGCCACGCAATCGCAGCTCTGATCCAGCAGTGAGTCCAGTGCTCAGCACAAAGGACGCCGAGGCAGCGAAGTAAACTCCGTCCCGAGCCAGGCTGAGCGGCGCAGCGCCCCAACGGGGGAAGCTGCGCCTGCAGGACTAGCGAACGGCTAGCCCAACCTTCTGGAAGGACTTCAGATCCGTGTAGCCGCACTTTGCCATGGCGCGCTTCAGCCCGCCAACCAGGTTGAGCTCACCCAGCGGCTCGTTGGACGGGCCATGGAGCACAACCTCCAACGACGGCGCACCCGCTGAGGCATCCTCGGCGGCGTCAAAAGCATCGGCGCCAGAAGTGCCGGTGCCCAGGAGGGCATCGGCCACGCCAATCGGCTCGATGAGGCCGCGCGGGAAACGCGGGTGGCCGGCCGTGGACGGCCAGTACCAGCCCTTGCCGCCGGCCTCCGCCGCGCGGGCCAGGACTGGCCCTAGAACGACACCATCGGCGCCACAGGCAATGGCCTTGGCGATGTCGGCGGAGGTGAAGATGTCGCCGTCGGCAAGCACGTGCACGTAGCGGCCCCCAGTCTCATCCAGGTAGTCGCGGCGTGCGGCCGCAACATCCGCGATGGTCGTCGCCATGGGGATATCAATACCTACGGTCTCCGGGTTGGTGTTCACACCGGCGCCGACGATGATGCCCGCAGCGCCCGCGCGCATGAGGTGCAGCGCCGTGGTGTAATCCGCCACGCCACCGGCCACCACCGGGGTATCCAGCGAGCCGATGAACTCCTTCAAGTTGAGCGGCTCGCCGCCAGTCTGCACGTGCTCGGCGGAAATCAAAGTGCCGTGGATGAACAGCAACTCCGCGCCGGCCTTAATAACCACGGGCGCCAGCTCGCGGGCGTGCTGCGGGGAGACGCGCACGGCCACGGTCACGCCGGAATCGCGCACCTGCGCGATGCGCTCTGCCAGCAACTCCTCATTCAGGGGTGCTGCGTGCAGCTCCTGCAGCGTGGACAGGTCGCCGAAGTTCTCCGTCACGCGGGCAATCGCGCCTTCCAAATCCTCGTGACGGCCCCACAGGCCTTCGGCGTTAATAACACCCAAGCCGCCCTGCTTGCCCATCTCGATGACAAATTCGGGTGTGGCCAGCGCATCAGTCGGCGCCGAAACGAACGGAACGTCGAAGGTGTAGGCATCGATGTGCCATGAGGTGTCCACGTCCTTGGAGGAACGGGTGCGGCGAGTCGGCACCAGGGAAATCTGGTTCAAGTCATAGGTGCGGCGGGCCTCGCGGCCCACGCCGATTTCTACGTAATCGCGCATTCTTAGTCCTTAGCGGTAGTTCGGAGCTTCGACGATCTGCTGGAGGTGGTGCGGGTGAGACTCCTTGAGCCCCGCAGCAGTGATCTGGACAAACTGCTTGGTCTTGAGCTCAGCCAGGTTAGCGGAGCCGGTGTAGCCCATGGAAGCGCGCAGGCCGCCCACGATCTGGTGAACGATGGCATCGATATCACCGCGGAATGGCACGCGTCCCTCGACGCCCTCCGGCACTAGCTTGTCCTCGCTCTTGACGTCGGCCTGGAAGTAACGGTCCTTGGAGTAGGAGCGCTTCTCACCCGTCAGGCCGCGGCCCTGCATGGCACCCATGGAGCCCATTCCACGGTAACGCTTGTACTGCTTGCCCTGGACCACGACGATGTCACCCGGCGCCTCCGTGGTGCCGGCCAGCATGGAGCCCAGCATGACGGCATCGGCGCCGGCTGCCAAGGCCTTGGCGACGTCACCGGAGTACTGCATACCGCCATCGCCGATAACCGGCACACCTGCCGGGCCTGCCACGGCGGCGGCCTCCATGATGGCGGTGATCTGCGGGGCACCGACGCCCGCCACGACGCGCGTGGTGCAAATGGAGCCCGGTCCGATGCCGACCTTGATGGCGTCGGCGCCAGCCTCAATCATGTCGCGGGCTGCTTCACGGGTGGCCAGGTTGCCGCCGATGACGTCAATGCGGTCGCCGAAGTCCTTCTGCACGCGGGAGACCATCTCCAGCACGCGGTTGTTGTGGGCGTGGGCGGAGTCGACGACGAGGACGTCTACGCCGGCGTCGACAAGCTGGCCTGCGCGCTGGTAGGACTCCTCACCGGTGCCAATGCCGGCGGCCACGAGCAGGCGCCCGGAAGAATCCTTGGAGGCGTTGGGGAACTGTTCAGTCTTGACAAAGTCCTTGACGGTGATGAGGCCGACGAGCTTGTTCTCATCGTTGACGATGGGCAGCTTCTCCACCTTGTTGGCGGACAGCAGCGCCAGCGCCTCCTCCTTGCTGACGCCTTCCTTGGCCACAACCAGCGGCATCGGGGTCATAATCTCGGAGACCTTGCGGGAGAAATCCGGCTCGAAGCGCATGTCACGGTTGGTGCAGATACCCACGAGGGTGCCCTGCTTATCGACGACCGGCAGGCCCGAAATCCGGAACCGCGCGCACAGCGTGTCCACCTCGTCGATAGTCATGTCCGGGGTGGCGGTGACCGGGTCGGTCACCATGCCGGACTCGGAGCGCTTCACAATTTCCACCTGCTGCGCCTGATCCTCAGCAGAGAGGTTGCGGTGCAGGACGCCAATGCCGCCCTGACGGGCCATACCGATGGCCATGCGGGCCTCGGTCACGGTGTCCATCGCGGCGGATGCCAGCGGCACGCCGAGGCGAATGTTGCGGGTGAACTGCGCCGAGGTATCCACCTCGGAGGGAACGACGTTGGATTCTGCCGGCAACAGCAGGACATCATCAAAAGTAAGGCCGTAGAGTGCAATCTTGTCGGGGTTGTCTCCGCCGGTGTGGACGTGGCTCATGAGGGTGGGGCTCTCCTAAACTGACCAGATAGTTTTATGCGGTAGCCCTCACTGTAGTGCGTGGACGCCCCGTAGTGGTAGCCGTGGGTGGACGAATCGGTGTCGAGAGAGAATTGCTATGCGCGCACGGAGTCAATAGGCTCGCAGACGTGAACTTTTTCGCCAACATGCCCCGCGATCCTTTCGCGGACGATCCCAACGACCCAGCTTCCTTCCTCGAGGAGGAGGACCACGTCGAGCCGCTGTCCGAGGAGGACCGCCTCGCCGTCATCCACGATCTGGCCATGGTCCAAGAGTTCGCGCGCGTTCTCAGCCCGCGCGGCATCGACGGCATCTTCTTTTTCTGCGAGGACTGCGAGGAGAACCACTTCTACGAGTGGGACATCATGGCCTCCAACATGCAGGCCACGCTGGCAGGCCAGCTCGCCCCCGTCCACGAGCCGGGCGCGGAGCCGGACCCCATGCGCTATGTCCCGTGGGATTATGCGGTGGGCTACCTCGATGGCATGGATTCGCGCTACTAACGCGCGCGGTTGGCGCGGATTAAGTACCGCGCCTTATACAACGAAAGAACCTCTCCTCCCCGCTGTGGGAAGGAGAGGTTCTGTGCGTTTTATTGCTGGAACTGCGGCGGCGGGAGTTGGCCGTTATCCCCAGTACCATCCCCGTCGGAGTTATCGCCCTGCGGAGGCGTTGGCTGCTCGCCACCACCCGGCTGGCTCGGCTCCGGGTAAGTAGGCGCTGGAGGGTTCAGCGGGTTACCGGCCGACACCGTCTGTGTGACCACAACGGTGGACACCGCAGTCTGGGTCTGCGTGACGGTTGCCGGCTCCTGCGGCGGCTGCTCCTCTTCCACCGGAACGGGCTTTTCCACGGTCTGCGTCTGCGTCACCGTGGCGCGGGTTTGCGGCTTCGTCGCACGCGTGGTGTCCGCTTCGCGTTCCCGCTTGGCTTGGTCCACCATCTTCCGGGCTTCTTCGAGCAACTGGCGGGTGCCGTCCATGTCTCCCTGTGCGGAACGCTTTTCCATTTCGTCGAGCGTTCCAGCGAGCTCCACTACGGACACATCCTCATTGTTCGTGCCGAAGAGCGACTGATTCACGCCATAAAGCGGCGATCCCGGGCCGGCGTTGACGACCACCGCTCCGCTACCTGCGATCAGCAACGTAGCTGCGGCCGCGCCGATGAGGCCGTGAATGAATGGCTTGCCCCGACGACGGCGACGTGCCGCATCCAGGGAAATAACCTCCGGCTCTTCGTCCGCGCCTTCAATGAGCGGGGCCGGGGGCATCTGCTTTTCGACGTCCCCGCGCAACTCCAGCAGGAGCTCTGCCAGCTCATCACCGCCATCGGAGGGATCCGTTCCTTCGGAGAGAGTGGTGAGGAATGCATCATCATCAACCAAAGGCTGCAGCTGCTCAGCGACGCCCTGCTGAGGCTGGTCCTTCTTTGCCACGATGTCCTCCCTTCCTTGATAGAGAAATTCTTAACTTATCGGTGCCAAGTGCCGATGGCTCACTGCTAGCTTGTGCTAGCCCCACTGCTGGTTCATTGCGTCTCGTGCGAGTCGAGGGATTTGCGCAATTGCGCCAGTGCACGATGCTGTGCCACGCGGACTGCGCCAGGGGTGGACTCCACAATTTCTGCGGTCTCCTCTGCCGACAGCCCCACGAACACACGCAAAATGATAATGTCCCGGGCCTTGTCACTTAACGTATCGAGCATGGCCCGCACTCTGTTACTACCGTCCATGACCAGAGCGGATTCTTCGGGGGTAGCGTCCTCAGCGGCGTCTTCTGGGACGTCGTCCGTGGGGTGGGTCTGATCGCGGCTGAGGGCGCGGTGGGCGTCGGTCACCTTGTGGGCAGCGATGCCATACACGTAGGCCATAAACGGGCGGCCCTTGTCCTTGTACGTGCCAATCGACGTCGCCACCGCCAAGCAGATTTCCTGCGCCACATCCTCCGCCGTGGGCTGACGGTGGCCGCCGATGCGGGCGCGGCAATAGCGCAGGACCTGCGGGTGAATAATGCGCATGATGCGCTGTAGGGCGCGGCGGCTACCGTCGACAGCGAGCGGAACGAGGTCCGCTAATTCCTTATCGCTGTCGCGCTTCGACGCCGCTGAGGAGCCGCTCGCGTCTGTAGCTTGAGTAGCCACTGTCATCCTTGCTTGTTCTGCTTGGTGTATTAGTTCATATTCTGCACGAATATCATGTCACAACCTTTGGTTGAAACCCGAAACGACGGGCCTATTCCCCACCCTTCGACGGCTATGAGAAAAGTTCATACACCGTTCATCTTAGATGTAGGTGCAGGTCATCAAGGGTAAAAGTGAGAGTTTTCGGCCTGCTACACCTACATGTCAGCATTGCGTAACGCGCCGTTTACCCAAGGAGGACACACTTCTATCTCGTCTCACCTCGCCCCGGTGCTCAGGGCGCCACCCCGTGCAAAGGCTTGCCCACAGCACGATGCGCACCCGGGCGCTCTATCTTTGATTAAGGAGAATCGAACGTGTCTCAGTCCTTCCTGCTCCCCGGGCCGAATGCGGACTTTTGGGATTGGCAGCTCCACGGGGCATGCCGTGGAGAAAACTCTGACGTGTTCTACCACCCGGACGGCGAGCGCGGGCGCGCCCGCGCTCAGCGCGAAAGCCGCGCCAAGGCGATCTGCCACACCTGCCCAGTCATCGAAATGTGCCGCGAACATGCCCTGGCCTCCGGCGAGCCCTACGGCGTGTGGGGTGGCATGAGTGAATCTGAGCGCGTCGTAGCTCTGCGCTCGCGCGACGCTCACGCCACCGTCAGCGCCTAAGCCCCTCGCTTCACGCTTCGTAGCCGTAACGGGGCCAGACGCGTGGTTTCTTTAGGTAGCATCATTTCCCGCTCGTACCGACAGTCTTCGCGTCGAGGCAACCCCCGGATTCCGTGCCCACATCCCAGGGGATAGCACGGCTAGCTCCGTAGAACAGTTGCTCACCGGTGAGTCACCGGTGAATGCAGGACAAAGGCCCGCAGCCCCTTCCCCACGTACGGGGCTTGGGCGACGGGCCTTTTCTTGTAGCTCTTTGCTATTCCCGGAGAAACGTTGTTTCCCCGCGCTTTTAGTGGGCGTGCGCGTGGCCTGCCTGTGCCGGTTCCTCCTCGGCGGGCTTCTCCACAACGGAAGCCTCGGTGGTGAGAACCATGCGGGCCACGGAGGCGGCGTTAACAACTGCGGAGTGGGTGACCTTCACCGGGTCGATGATGCCCTGCTCCAGCAGGTTGCCGTACTCCAGGGTGGCAGCGTTGAAGCCTTCACCGTTGGCTTGCTCGGCAACGTGGGCGACCACGACGGATCCGTCCAGGCCTGCGTTCTCGGCGATCCAGTAGGCCGGGCGGGTCAGCGCGCGGGCCACGGCCAGCACACCGATCTTGGCCTCGCCCTCGAAGCCCTCGGCGAAGGCCTCAAGCTCCTGGGAGATCTGGACCAGCGCGGAGCCGCCGCCAGCGATAACGCCCTCTTCAACGGCCGCGCGGGCGGCGTTGATGGCGTCCTCGACGCGCAGCTTGCGCTCGTTGACCTCGGTCTCGGTAGCGGCACCAACGCGGATGACGGCAACGCCACCGGAAAGCTTGGCCAAACGCTCCTCGAGCTTCTCCTTATCCCAGGTGGAGTCGGTGCGCTCGATCTCGCGACGCAGCTGCTCGCGGCGCTCCTCGACGGCCTCTGCAGTACCTGCACCATCCACGATCACGGTGTCCTCCTTGGACACGGTGACGCGACGTGCGGAGCCGAGAACCTCCGGGCCGACCTCCTTGAGGTTGATGCCAACCTCCGGGTCGACGACCGTAGCACCGGTGACAACAGCCAGGTCATCCATGAAGCCCTTGCGACGCTCGCCGAAGTACGGGGACTTCACGGCGGCGACCTTGAGGACCTTGCGGATGGAGTTCACGACGAGTGCCTGCAGCGGCTCGCCCTCGATGTCCTCAGCGATGATCAGCGTCGGGCGCGAGGACTCCGCGATCTTCTCCAACAGCGGCAGGAAGTCCGGCAGGGAGGAGATCTTGTTGCGGACGAGGAGAATTGCGGCGTCGTCAAGCACGGCGTTGTAGGTCTCCTCCTCCGTTGCGAAGTACGGGGAGAGGTAGCCCTTGTCGAAGGAAATACCCTCAGTAACGTCCACGGTGGACTCGATGGTCTGGGACTCCTCGACGGTCACGACGCCGTCCTTGCCCACCTTGTCCATCGCGCCGGCAACCATCTCGCCGACCTCCGCATCGCGGGAGGACACGGTGGCAACCTGGGAGATCTCCGCGGAGGAGTTCACCGGGGTGGCGCGCTTCTTGAGCTCCTCGACGACCTTCTCAGCCGCCGCGGCGATGCCCTTGTTGAGCTCCACCGGGTTAGCGCCGGCAGCAACGTTGCGCAGGCCTTCGAAGACGAGTGCCTGGGCCAGCAAGGTGGCGGTGGTGGTGCCGTCGCCGGCGATGTCGTTGGTCTTGACGGCCACGGACTTCACCAGCTGGGCGCCGAGGTTCTCAAAAGGATCGTCGAGGTCAATGTCGCGGGCGATGGTGACGCCGTCATTCGTGACGGTCGGGCCACCGAAGGCCTTGGACAGCACGACGTTGCGGCCGCGGGGGCCGAGGGTGACCTTGACGGCGTCGGCAAGCGTGTCTACACCGCGCTGGATGCCCTCGCGGGCCTCCTGGTCAAATGCAATCAGTTTTGGCATAGGGTTAATCGCCTACTTTTACTTCTCGATGACAGCGAGCAGGTCACGAGCGGACAGCAGGAGGTACTCCTGGCCGTCGTACTTCAGCTCGGTGCCGCCGTACTTGGAGAAGATGACGGTGTCACCCTCGTTAACGCCAACCGGGACAACCTCGCCCTTATCGTTGGTGCGGCCCGGGCCAACGGCTACGACGGTGGCCTCCTGCGGCTTCTCCTTCGCGGAGTCCGGGATAACCAGGCCGGACGCGGTGGTGGTCTCAGCTTCAACGATCTGGACGAGGACCTTGTCCTCCAGCGGCTTGATGTTTGCCATGATGATTTCCTCCAAAGTGTTCTTAATGCGCGCCCACATGAGCGCGCGTGTGCCGGTTGTGGGTAGCCCAGCACAGCCGTCGTCGCGGGTGAACAACTGTGGGTCAAAACAACCTGCCTAGCACTCTACCCTCGCGACTGCTAGCCCTCAACAGCCCGGGCCGCTAACCCGTTCGCCCTCCGCGAACGCCGCCCTCACGCGCGCGAGAGTTGTCATGTTTTCCGCCGCAACCTCGGCCAATAGAACCGGAGAGAGACCCGAAAACCGCCAAAGACGCTCGGGCTCGAGACGAGCCGTCGCGTCCTTGGGTTCCTGAGGGCTGCGCTAACGCACCCTAGGCCCACTTATGGGATTTACGAATTTAAACCTGCTTATCGGAGTTGATGACGGCCGCGCGCCACAGGTTGTATTCCTCCGGGTTGTCCTCGCGGTAGTTCTTCACCGCGCGGATACCGTGCTCAACGGCCTCGACGACCTCGTCGATGTTCTTGTCGTCGCCGTCGGCAGTGACGAAGATGACCGGGCCGCAGATGGAGCGGATCGGGTCCTGCAGGAAAGCGGAGTTGCCGGTAGCGGCGGCGTTGCGGGCCAGGGAGGCCACCGGGTTCGGGTCGGCGTCGTCAGCCTTCGCGTTCGGGTTAAACAGCGCCGCGTAAGTCTGGCCATCATCCTGGAAGGCCACGGAAACGCGATCCTCGGTGGTACCACCGAGGAATTGATTTGCCTGTTCGAGCTCAAACTCGATGATGCGGCGGGACAGATCAGGGTTAACGAGGAATCCAGTGGTCATAGCGGTGTGAGCTCCTTGTGTGTGAGCCGGACGATTATCGGTCATCACACTACCGGCACCCTGGAGGTTGCGCATCCGCTAGCGCGCAGCGGCCACGAGCGGAACCTCCACCTCAAGCTGCGTATCGGTCCCACACGCCAGGCCGGAAGGTTCAGCGCCTTCGTGGATGAGCTGGGCAGCCACCGCGGCGATCATCACACCATTGTCGGTGCACAGCTTGAAACGCGGCACGCGCAGCTCGATGCCCGCAGATTCGCAGCGCTTCGCCGCCAAGGCGCGCAGGCGCGAGTTCGCCGCCACGCCGCCACCGAGCAGCAGCACCTTAGCGCCGGTGTCCTGGCAGGCGCGCACGGCCTTGGCGGTAAGCACATCGGCCACCGCCTCCTGGAAGGAAGCGCACAGGTCCTCAACCTGGACCGTGGTGCCCTCGCGCTCGGCCTTTTCCACGTGGCGTGCCACCGCCGTCTTGAGTCCCGAGAAGGAGAAATTGTGGCGGTTGGGCCCGCGCAGGTCCTCGGCCTTGGACAAACCTCGCGGCAGGTCGATGGTGGGCTTTCCTTGGACGGCCAGCTTATCGATGACCGGCCCTCCCGGATACCCCAACCCCAGGAGGCGGGAAACTTTGTCGTAGGCTTCGCCGGCTGCGTCGTCAAGCGTGGTTCCCAGCTCCTTCATGGGTTTGCCCACGGCCTCCACCTCGAGCAGCTGCGTGTGACCGCCAGAGACGAGCAGCGCCACCGAGTGCGGCAGCTCCTCGCCCTCGAGGTTGGCCACCGCGACGTGCCCGCCGAGGTGGTTGACGCCGTAGAAAGGCACGCCCCACGCGGAAGCAAAGGCCTTGGCTGCCGACGCCCCGACGAGGAGCGCGCCGGCCAGTCCGGGCCCCACGGTGGCAGCCACTGCATCTGGCTTCTCGACGCCTGCCTCCTCCAACGCCGCCTTCATCACCTGCGGCATGGCTTCGAGGTGGGCGCGGGAGGCAATCTCCGGAACCACGCCGCCGAAGCGCGCGTGCTGTTCCATGGAGGAGGCGACGACGTCGGCGCGGATCTCCATGTGTCCGTTCTCAGACAGCTCGATGATGCCCACGCCGGTTTCGTCGCAGGAGGACTCGATGCCGAGGATTAACATCTCTCACTCTTTCGTGGTCGGTACATGGTGTGGGCGTCCGCGCCGGAGGGCTGATAGTAGTTGCGGCGCAGGCCGTTGATGACAAAATCATAGGCCTCGTAGAGGCGGATGGCCGGATCGTTGCCCACGCGCACTTCGAGGAAGATGGGCGCGTCGTGGGAATCTGCAAGCTCGACGATGGCGTCCATCATCAGCCGCGCGATGCCCTGCCGTTGGGCGGCAGGGTCGACACCGATGGTGTGGATTTCGTACTCCGGCCAGGCAGCGGGCCCCATCCGTCCCACGCCGGCGTAACCGAGAACTTCCGCGCGGTTGTCGTTGTGGTCGTCGCTTGCGTCAACCGCCCAGTAGGTGGTGTGGCCCGCCGCGATTTCCTGCTCGAAGGCATGCGCCGGCCATGGGTGTTCGCCGGGGAAGAGTACCTTTTCCAGCTCGGCGCAGCGCGGCGCGTCCGCGGGGGTCAGTGGGCGCAGCCTCATGATTCGGGAGTGTCCTCGATGCCGCCGACGAGCGCGGCCGAGCGCGGCTTGGCCTGTGGCTCCACGGCATCGGGACGGCGAAGGTAGAGCGGGACGAGTGGCGCGGGTTCAGCGGACAGATCAGCGCAGGCCACCAAACCCGCGGCGCGCGGTGTGGCCCACTCGCGGGGAAGGTCAGCGATACCTTCCGGCAAACGCGGGGCGATGGACTCTGGGAACACTAGGCGCGTGCTCTCCGGACTCGAAAGTCCGGCGGTGCTCAGATCGAGGGATTCCGGCTTCGATACGTTCGGGCCGCTACGGCGCTCCCCTTCGTCATAGGTGGCCCAGTAGACCTCTTTGCGGCGAGCGTCGATGGCCACCAGCCACTCCCCCATTCGACCATGCGCGATGGCATCCAAGGTGCACACGCCATGCACGGGCAGGTGGAGGGCCACGCCCAACGCGGAGGCGGTGGCCATGCCCACGCGCAGGCCGGTAAATGGTCCGGGCCCCGTGCCCACGACGATGGCGGAGAGATCTGGGTAGGTCAGGGAGGCGTCGGCAAGCAGCTCCTCGATGGTAGGGATGAGCTGCTCATTGTGGGCGCGCGTACCGCTGATGACGCGGTCGATGCTCTCCCCGGTGTCGGTGTCAACGATGCCCGTGACCAGATCCGTGGTGGCGGTATCGAGTGCGAGGACCTTCATTAGCCCACGAACTGCCAGGCAGGAGCGTCCTCATTGTCAGCGCCCTGCTGCAACATCTGGTCATCACCGCGCAGGAACTGCAGCGGCTCGCCCGGCTGGATGCCGCGCAGCGGCGGAGCGTCCTGGCCCTGGGCCTTGGCCATCTCCACCTGCTCGAGGACGCCGGAGCAGAGGTCCACCTGGGAGCGGTTCAGCTTCTCCACCTGGTACTCCTGATTGACGCTGACGGTGACAAAGTAGTTCTCATCCTCCGCCACCTTGCCGTCGACGAAGTCGATACCGGCGACATCCACGCCGCCTTCCCCAAGCTGCTGCTCCGTAGCACCCGGGCAGACGACGAGACCGGCAATCCAATCCTGGCCGTAGACGTCGGGGACCAAGAGCGCGGAGAAGCTCAGGTTCTTCGGGTACGTGTCCAAGGTTTCACCCAACGTCGAGGAAGGCTCCTCCGGCGAGCGGGTCATGGACAGCGCGATGAGCAAGCCAAGAACGATGGCAAAGCCGCCGATGACAACGGTCGTGATGAATTGGCCGATTTTATTCATGGGGATGTGCTCCTAATAATAGGGAGTTCAGTACGGGGATATCCTACGCGACCGCCCTGCAGCGACCCTGACCGGCCCTTCCGGTGCCGAGAAAAGGATCAGACGATCAACAGGGCAAGGACCTGACACATGAGGATCTTGCCAATCATCGCCGTGGGGTACACGGTGGCATAGCCGCGCTCTGCCAGCTGGGTGCCGGTCTGGGGGTTGAGGTAGGCCATGATCGCCGGGTTCGTGGTCATGCCTGCGGCGATGCCCATCGACTCATCAAACTTCAGGCGCAGCAACAGCATGGATACCGCGACGATGCCGATGGCGGAGACCAGCGACAGCACAATACCCACGCCCATATACTTCAGGGAGGTCGGATCCGACAAGGCGTCGCGGAACTGGCCGCCAGCCGACGTTCCCACGCCCGCCAGGAACAAGGTCAACCCCAGCGTGGAGATTGTCTGCTTGGCGTGGAAAGGAAGCTGCCAGTTAATCGGGCCCGAGCGGCCCAGCGCGCCCAGGATGAGGCCGACGACGATGGGGCCGCCACCGAAGCCGAAGGACAGCGTCGTGCCGCCCGGCAGCGGAATCGGGATGGCGCCGAAGAGCAGACCAATGAAGAGGCCGAGGGCAAAGGGGAAGAGATCGACGTTGCCGAGTTTGGCTTCGGAGTCGCCGAGGAAACGGCGGACGTCGTCAAGCCTGCCCGGCGCGGTGATAACGCGCACGCGGTCCGAGTAGTGCAGGACGGTTTCCTCGTTAGGCACGACGTCCGAGTCACCGCGGCGCACGCGCGCGATGAGGAAGCCTTCCTTGACAGTGTCCAAGTCCTTGAGCTGATAGCCAGCAACACGTGGGCTGGACACGGTCAGGCGGCGGTAGACCAGGCCATCTTCCTCGTGGAGGTTGAGGTGGATCTCCTCACCCAGCTGGGAAATCGCGCTATCGAGCGCTGGTGCCGTGCCGTTGAGCAAGAGCTCCATGCCGGCGCGCAGCGGCAGCTCCGGGTAGGCCAGGTTGTGGTTGTGGGGATTGTTGACGTGGCGGGTAGCGATGACGCGCTCGCCGGTTACTTCCTGCAGCTGACCTACCGTTGCGTCAAAGTCGCGGGTCAGGCGCACCGCCCGCCACTCCAGTGGCTCGGCAATCATGCCCTCGGCGCGGGCGTCCTCAACGTGGTTCACGCGCAGCATCTTCGCACCAATGGCGGCCACCAGAATGGTGCCGATAATGCAGCCGGGGTAGGCCAGGGAATAGCCCACCACCGGGGTGCTATCGCCGCCCAGGGCCTCGACGACCGCGGCCATACCGGGCGTCGAGCTCAGCGAACCTGCAAGGGTACCCACGCTGATCGCAGGGTCCAGATCAAAGAGGCGCATCGCTAGGGTTGTCAGCCCCGCCAGAATGAAGAAGAAGACGATGACCACCATGGACATCTTCCATCCACGCCGACGGAAATCTTCGAAGAAGCTGCGGCCGAAGTTCAGGCCGATGACGTAAACGAAGATGGCCAAACCAAACTGATAAACAAAGGCGGGGACCACGATGTCCGGGTTCGCCGCGGACAGGCCCAAGGCCACGAACATCGCCGCGGCGGCGCCGAGCGAAATGCCGAAGACATTGATCTTGCCCACGGCCAGTCCCACCGCCATGATCAGAAAGAGCGTCAGCAGGGGCTGTTCAGCAAGAAAAGCCAGCACGTTAATTCACCCATTTCCATGTAAATACGCGGACGTCATCGTCCGAGTCGCGGTTAATTGTGATGGCGAGGTACGCATCAGACAGGCGCTCCATGAAGCCCCCACCCCACTCGGCAACGACCACTGCGTCCTCGATTTCGGTGTCCAAGTCTAGACTGTCCAGCTCCCCCAACGGATCATCCGAATGATCGAGCAGGCGGTAGGCATCCACGTGCACCAACGTCGGCCCGCCCACGCGGGAAGGGTGCTCGCGCGCGATGACGAAGGTCGGCGACGTCACCCGCCCCTTCACCTGCATCCCGCGGGCAATGCCCTGCGTAAAGGTGGTTTTCCCGGCACCTAAGGGGCCGTCGAGGATCACCAAGTCCCCTGCTTCCAGCGTCGCGCCCAGCTCTTCGCCGAAGGCCTGGGCATCCTCCGGGGTGGCAGCCACACGGCGCCCTTCGTGCGGAAAATCACTGCGCATCGTTAGCTCCTTCACAATAGGTGCGCGTGGTGCGCCCGGTGGGGCGGCACACCACTTCATAGTTGATGGTGCCAGCGGCCGCGGCCAATTCTGTAGCGCTCATACCGCCGCGCCCAAAGATAACGGCAGTGTCCCCGGCGCGCACGCCATGAGGGTTCGCGCCGAGGTCGACGACGATCTGGTCCATGCAGACCCGCCCCACCTGCTGGTACAACTCGCCACCAATGCCTACCTGCAGCGCCCCCTGAAAGGCGCGCGGCAGCCCGTCGGCATAACCCACGCTGACGGTGGCGAGCTCGCGGTCACTATCCGCGGTCCAGGTCAGGCCATAGCATGTGGACTCCCCCGCCGAAATCGGCTTCACAGCAACAACGGAAGCCTCCCACGTCATGGCTGGTTCCAGCCCATGGTCGAGCCCGGCCACCGGTTCAAGCCCGTACAGGGCCACACCGGCGCGCACTTGTTCAAAACGTGCTGAGGGGCGAGTCAATGCCGCCGGCGAATTGGCCAGGTGGTTCAGCGGGCACTCCAGCCCCACCTCGCGTGCAAGCGCTAGGGCCTGGCGGAATTCCGCCTCCTGATGATCATTGTGCGGGTGCTCCGGCTCGTCCGCACAGGCAAAGTGGGACATGAGGCCTAGGACGGTGATGTGGGGGGCGTCGGCAAGCAGGCGGAAGGTCTCCTGCCACGCATGCTTGTCGACGCCCGACCGGTGCATCCCCGTTTCCACCATCACGAAGGCTTCGGTGGGCGCTTCGGCAGCCTCGATGAGGGCTCGTGCGTGCATCAAAGATGGGATGCCGATCTGAATACCAGCGGCAAGGGCTGGGGCGAGGTCCTCCGTTGGTTTCCACAACCAGGCAGCGATGGGAAGGTCCTCGATGACGCCTCGCAACTCCACGGCCTCGACGAGCGTGGCCACCCCGAAGGCGTCTGCCCCCGCCTTCGCCATGACCGGTGCGCAGCGCTGCGCACCGTGCCCGTACGCGTCCGCCTTGACCACGCACATGAGGCGGGCCGGGGCCACCGCCTCCTTCACGCGAGCAACATTGTGGGCAATAGCGTTGAGGTCAACGGTGGTTTTTAACATACCCACCATTGTGCCACTTGAGGGCTCAGCGCTATTCGACGGTCACCGACTTCGCAAGGTTACGCGGCTGGTCCACGTCATAGCCCTTGGCGGTGGCCACACCGCAGGCGAAAATCTGCAGCGGAACGGTAGCCAGCAGCGGCTGCATCAGCGTCGGCGCCTGCGGGATGCGGATGATGTGGTTGGCGTAGGCCTCGACCGCCTCGTCGCCCTCTTCCGCGATGACGATGGTGATAGCGCCGCGGGCGCGGATCTCCTGGATGTTGGAGACAACCTTGGCGTGCAGGGAATCGCGGCCGCGCGGGGAAGGCACGATGACGAAGACCGGCTGGCCCTCCTCGATGAGCGCGATCGGGCCGTGCTTGAGCTCGCCGGCGGCGAAGCCCTCCGCGTGCCGGTAGGCAATCTCCTTGAGCTTGAGCGCGCCCTCCAGTGCGACCGGGAAACCGACGTGGCGGCCCAAGAAGAGCACCGACTTAGCGTTCTCCATGGCAGTGGCCAGATCGTAGACCTGCTTTTCGTTGTCGATGACTGCCTGGACCTTATCCGGCATCGCACGCAGGTCATCCAGGACGGAATTGACCTCATCGGAGAACATGTTGCCGCGCAGGCGTGCTAGGTAGAGGCCCAGCAGGTAGGTCGCGGTGATCTGTGCCAGGAAGGCCTTGGTGGAGGCCACGGCGATCTCCGGGCCGGCGTGGGTGTAGAGGGCGGCGTCGGACTCGCGCGGAATGGAGGAACCCTGGGTGTTGCAAATAGCAATCACCTTGGCGCCCTGCTGGCGGGCGTGGCGCACTGCCATGAGGGTATCCATGGTCTCGCCCGACTGTGACAGGGCCACGACCAGGGTCTTCTCGTTGACAATGGGATCGCGGTAGCGGAACTCGTGGGCCAGCTCCACCTCACACGGGATGCGGCACCAGTGCTCGATGGCGTAGCGCGCGACGTGGCCGGCATAAGCGGCGGTGCCGCAGGCGATGACGATGATCTTGTCGATGGACTTGAGCACCGACTCCTCAATGCGGATCTCATCGAGGACCAGGTTGCCGGTCTCGTCGAGGCGGCCGAGCAGCGTATCGCGCACTGCTGCTGGCTGGTCGTGGATTTCCTTCTCCATGAAGGAGTTGAAGCCGCCCTTTTCGGCAGCGGCGGCATCCCACTTGATCTCGAAAGGCTTGCCCTGGGCGGGGTTGCCGTCGTAGTCGGTGATCTCGATGTCATCCGCGGTGATGGTGACGACCTGGTCGTTGTCCATCTCCACGGCGGACTTGGTGTAGTCGATGAAGCCGGAGACATCCGAGCCGAGGAAGTTCTCCCCCTCACCCAAGCCGATGACCAGCGGCGAATCGCGGCGCGCAGCCACGATGCGATCGGCCTGCTCGGCATGAATAGCCAAGAGGGTGAACGCGCCTTCCAGGCGCTTGCCGGTCAGCTGCATAGCCTTGGTGAGGTCGCCGTGGGCCTCGTTGTGGAAAACATCTGCTAGAAGGGTGGCGGCAACCTCAGTATCGGTCTCGGACACAAAGTTGTGGCCCTTGCCCTCCAGCTCGCTCTTGAGCTCGGCGAAGTTCTCGATGATGCCGTTGTGTACGACGGCGAGCTTGCCGCCGTCCACGACGTGCGGGTGGGCGTTCAGATCGGTTGGACCACCGTGAGTAGCCCAGCGGGTGTGCCCGATGCCCAGGACGGAATCCTTGAGTGGGCGCGCAGCGATTTCGGCTTCCAGCGCAGCGACCTTTCCAGCCTTTTTGCGCCAGGAGATCTCCCCATCGGCGTACATTGCGACGCCTGCTGAGTCATAGCCGCGATACTCCAATCGGCGCAGGCCCTCCAGCACAACATCGAGGGCAAAGTACTCACGACCATCGGTGTTATGGCCAATGTATCCAACGATTCCACACATGGAACGGAATTTTACAGCATGATTTAACGTGCCGAATCGCAAGGATCGTGCTTAAAACCTTCCCCCACCTATCTGGTACATGTCCACCTCTTTGTCTACGCTTTCCTCTATTCTGTAAAGCGTGTCTGCGAATTTGAAGAAGCATCTCGGTACGTTGTCCAAGCGCGGCCCGCACCGCGTCCTCGTTGGGGACCTGTCTTATGCAGGGCTAGAAGGCAAGGTCTACACCCCTGCTGAAGGCAAGGGCCTGCCCGCCGTGGCGTTTGCTCACGACTGGACGAAGAGCATCAAGGACTACCACGCCACCCTCCGCCACCTGGCCAGCTGGGGCATCGTGGTGGTTGCTCCCGATACGGAGACTGGTGTCTTTGCCAAGCACCGCAACTTGGCTGCTGACCTCGAATCGGCCCTGCAGATTGCCGCTGGCGTTAGGCTGGGCGCTGGCAAGATTTCGGTGTCCGCTTCCAAGCTGGGCGTTTTCGGCCACGGCATGGGAGGCGGCGTAGCCACCTTGGCTGCCGTGGATAACCCGAAGGTCCGCGCCGTCGCAGCCCTCTACCCTGCTGATACCTCACCATCCGCCGTTCAAGCTGCCCGCTCCGTCAAGGCACGCGGCCTCGTTATCGGCGCGGGCCAGGATGACATCTTCCGCGCCGGCAACCCCGCAAAGCTGGCCAACGCGTGGGGCGGACCGGTGGCCTACCGGGAGATTGCCAAGGGCACGCAGTCCGGTTTCAGCGAGGATAAGTTCTTCAAGTTGGCGCTCGGTTCCGGCTTCTTCCAGGGCTCCGCAGTCGAGACCGCCCGCGGCCTTGTGACCGGCTTCTTCCTTTCCACCCTGGCTGGCGAATCCAAGTATGACGGCTTTGCGGATGCCGATGCCTCCGCGAAGGGCGTTGAGAGCTTCACCGGCGAGGACCTGGCTCAACGCGCCGGCTTTGAGCACAGCAAATAAAGCTCCAACGAAAGAGCGCTTCACAGCGCGGCTTTTCCTAACTACAGCAGGACGATCAGTTGTCGTCCTGCTTTAGTTGTTTTAGCTTAGGGACTTCAAGAAAATACCAGGCAATAAGTGCAATGCCCGGCAGAAGCAACTGAGCGGCCGTCCACAGCTTTATGTGGGACATTTCTCTGTCGAATTTAATCTCAATGCCAAGCACAACAAAAGCCACCAAGAGGTACAGCATGGGAAGAACGCCCCACAGGACGTCATGAAGCCAAGGCACTGTTGTCATGCGGCATTCTCCTCACCCTGGTTGATACGTGCAGTAGGCAGTCACCTCACGGTATCACCTGTGGCTGCGAGGAACCAGACTTGTTTCTCGCTGCTGCTTCAGCTGCGCCTGAGCACCGACTGCACCTGACCGCGCGGACGGCCCCGGCCCTGCCCCTGCGCTTGACTATGCGGCACGCCCCTGGACTCTGGGTTTCGCCCCGGCGTATGTGTGTGCGGCGCATTTGTGTGCGCTTGGGCTTGGGCCGCGCGCTGAGCGGACTTCTCAAGCTCGTCCTGTGCCTTGGCCATCGCTTTCTCAAACTCCAGCAGCCGTGCGGCTGTGCGCTCGCGGAATCCACGTGCGAACTCATCGAAATCATTGTGCGGCATTACCACTGCCCTGCCTTTCGCGCCTGTACGGATGGGGAATCTGGGCTTTCTTCCGGTGCCGTTTCCGGTGTCATTTCTGGTGCGGCTCCCGCGCCGGGAGCCGGCCCAGACGCTGGCTCAGGGGGCGGTTCAGGGGCTGGTACCGGTGCAGGTTCCGGCACTGGTGCCGGTGCCGGCGCTTCCGCTGCCTGCATATGCGCCAGCTTCTCCGGTGGAGCTTCTGGCTCCGGAACGTTATTTAGCTCTGGCGGTGGTGGCGTGACTCCGTTGTCCGGGGCTGGTTCTGGTGCCGGCGGTGGACCTGGCTCCGGTTCCGGCTGCGGCTCTGGTTCTGGTTCGTGCTCAGGCACAGGTTCCAGCTCAGGCTCCGGCAGATTCTCAATGAAATCCACGGCGGCTTCAGCCAGCAGCCCAAGCCCCAGAATGGCAACTCCTACGCCTAGGATGCCCAGACTTCCGCAGCAGGACTCCTCCGGCTTACACTCACAGGATTCCGCGTTAGGACTCTCGCTGCTTTCTTCCTCACAGTCTTCAGCTACTACAGGCTCGTCAGGCTCCTCGACCTCTTCGACTACCTGCACCGCCTCCTCCGGGCAATCAGTCACCTCCGCCTGCACGGGTGCGGTGGGCACGTCAACCTCGCTGGGTGCCTCTATCCCGGCGTCGGCCGGCGTGGTGGTTCCCACGTCGCGCGGCTGCTCAGTGCAGGTACAAGACTGCTGCGACTCCTTCTCCGCGTGGCACCCGCACGGCTTGTGCTCTTCTTCTGTTGCGGTGGAATCGGGTGTGGGCTGCGCTTGCGCTGCGGGCTCAGTCGGCACGGTATGCGGCGTGTTCGGTTTCGCTGGCAGAGGCTTATCTTCAGCCGGCGGGCACTCTTCTTCCGTCACCGCCGCGGGCTGCGTTGGCGCAGGTTTTTCTGGCGGTGCCACCGGTTTGTCTGGTTCCGGCTCGACTGGTTGCTGCGGTGCAGGGGGCTGCCCTGCCGACGCCGGTGGCGTTGGCTGGGCTTGCGCCGGTGGCGGTGGTTCTGCGGGGCTTGCAGGTTTCGTCGGTTCACAGGGCTCAGGATCCGGTTGTGGGCACTCCTTCGGCTTCTCCTCGCAACCGCATTCAGGCTCAGGCGGGGTTTCCGGCAGCTCCCGCTCGCATACCTCGGTGCAGCGCTTTTCAAACTCGCCGTAGCAATTTTCAATGGCAGTGTCGCGGTCCCGACAGGTTTGCGAAATGGTGTCATTCGTCTGGTCGATTAGGTCACCGCCAATGCGCGAAATAACTGGGACGATGGCCTTGCCCAACGGGTGCCGCTGCAGCAACATGGTCAAGATATTCAGCAGCGGAATTACTGCAGAAATCAACTCCGCTACGGCAGATTCGGAAACACTGACCACGTCTTCGATGGCCTCGGAGCACTGCTGCGCGGACTCCACCAGATCATCGGCTTCGTCCCTTTCCTTCTCAAAGTCATCCTGCACGCCGCGCAGGTGATCCATGATCGCTCCCCCAGCCAGCGACAGCACCGTGCCAAGGAGGAAATCCCGCAGACCATTGCCGCCGCGCAGTGGACGTCGCGCGCCCATCGCCGACGCGGTATGCGTCACGAGCTCTCCTGGGTTGATCCCGTCGACGGAACCCACCATGTCCCCCAACAAATCAATCGGTGTGCTGGGACCGGAGTAGCCGCCAAGGCTCGCAGCCTGAAACTGGGAGACTACCTGTGAATAATCGCCCAAGAGCGACTTGATCATCGTGGACATCAGTTCGCCCCCGTTTCCTGGCTGCCGAATTGGCCAGCGAGGCCACGGTCGACGTCGCCAAACGCCCGCACCTGCTCACGCGCGGCGCCCGCGGTGGCCGATATGTTCTCCAAGCGCCACGCACCACGCTCGTGTAGCCGACTCAACAACGCCTGAATCTGCGCCCCATGCCCGCTAAAATCCCGCCCCGCAGAAGACGGGGCAAAGCTCGGTCTGTCCCCGCGGTGTGCGTCACTTTGGGCGCGGGCTTGGTCCATGACGTCGTCGAGAAGCCGCGTGGCTTCCTCCTCATCAAAAAATACGTCGGGCATGTGCGCCCTCCTTCTTGTCCACAACAAACAGTGATTCCTGCTCTTATTGGACTGAGAAAGCCACCCGCCGGTTCCCCCACCGCGCAGAAAAAGAAGAAACCCCAGGCCAAAGGCCCAGGGTTGCGATTATGCGGGTAGAACTAGACAGCGGCAACGACGGCAGCAAGCTTGCCCGCTACCTTGCGTGCCTGCTCCTTTTCAGCTGCTTCCACCATGACGCGGAAGAGCTCCTCCGTGCCGGAGGGGCGCAGCAGGACGCGGCCCGTATCACCAAGCTCTGCCTCGGCGGCGGCAATAGCTTCCTTGACTTCGGGGGCGTTGAGGATGACCGCCTTATCGGACACCGGCACGTTGATGAGCACCTGCGGCAATACCGTCATCACGGAGGCCAGCTCCTTGAGAGTCTTGCCGGACTTAGCCATGCGCGCCATGATAGACAGTCCCGTCAGTGTGCCATCGCCAGTGGTGCAATCATCCGGCAGCACGACGTGACCGGACTGCTCGCCGCCCAGGGAGAAATCACCGCGGTTGAGCTCCTCCAGCACGTAGCGATCCCCCACGGCGGTTTCCTTGACCTCAATGCCCTGCTCCTGCATCGCCAGCTTCAGACCCAGGTTCGACATCACGGTGGCCACCAGGGTGTTGAAGCGGAGGTCGTTCTCTTCCTTCATGCCCACCGCGAGGATCGCCATGATCTGGTCACCGTCAACGACGTTGCCCTCAGCATCGACGGCTAGGCAACGGTCAGCGTCACCGTCGTGGGCCAGGCCCAGATCAGCGCCGTGCTCGACGACGGCCTCCTGAGTCTTCTCAATGTGGGTCGAACCGCAGTCCTCGTTGATGTTGAAGGCATTGGGCTTGTTGTGGATAGCAATGACCTCAGCGCCCGCTGCCTCATAGGCCTGCGGAGCAACCTTGGAGGCAGCACCGTTTGCGGTGTCGACGACAACCTTGATACCGCTCAGATCCGTGGTGACGACCTCTGCTAGATGCTTGAGGTAGCGCTCCCGGCCGTCGGGGGCCTCCGAAATAATGCGGCCAATCTTGGTCCCCGTGGGCCCACCGTCGGTGAGGTTGTCCATGGCAGCCTGGATGCGGTCTTCCACCTCATCCGGCAGCTTCTTGCCGCCCGCGGAAAAGAACTTGATGCCATTGTCCGGCATCGGGTTGTGGGAGGCGGAAATCATCACGCCGAGGTCCGCCCCAAAATCATCGGTGAGGAATGCGATGGCCGGGGTCGGCAGCACGCCGACGCGCACGACGTCGACGCCGCGTGAGGCCAAGCCCGAGGCAATCGCCGCATCCAACATCTCGCCCGACACACGCGGGTCGCGCCCAATAATCGCCAGCGGGCGGCGCTCGTAGGACTCCCGGTCCGAGGTCAGCACCTCCGCCGCTGCCTGCCCTAGGCGCAAAGCCAGAATGGGAGTGAGCTTCTTGTTCGCGAGGCCGCGAACTCCATCGGTTCCAAAAAGTCGAGTCATAGTTGTTTATTATGCCCGCTCCCCCTTGCCTGGCGCAGGTCGGCTCGTTCTTGTTGTGTAGACTTCTTCCCACCTTCTGCCCTGTGAGCAGGGCCGGTGGGGAGTTTCCCCAGTTAACGCGCGCGCTGGGCCGTCCTCTGCTTGAATAATCACCATGTCCTATGCGAAAGGCTTGACTCGCGTGAGGGAGTCGAAGGGAGTGAAACTCTTCAAAGCCCTCACCGATGGTGTGCTCACCAAGTTCAACATGGCGGTACTCGTTGTCGCAGCGCTATTTCTGGTGCTCGGAAATACCGAGCCCGCGGAAACGGAAGAACCTGCAGTCATCGCTCCGGGCGAAACGGTGGAGTTGCAGCAGGCCCAGGTGGTCGTCGATAAGCCCCGCGTCGAGGCCGGCCAAGTCCACGTCACCGCCACGTTCCTCAACACCCAAGACATCGCCTTCACGGACTACCAACAGATGTTTAGCCTTACCCGCAATGGTGAGACTATCCCCTTTGAGCAGTTCTCCATCGCGCCCTCACTGGAGAACGGGGCGGTGACCAGGCCCAACCCCGGGGTTCCCTTCGCCGTCGACATCACCGTCGACGATGCCCCCGGAACAGCGCTTGTTCTCAACGATCTGACGGTGCGCAAATCCAGCCTGGACATGTCCTACCGATGGTTTGACCCCACCCCCGTAGCAGAGATGGAGTTGGCATGACCCACCGCAAATCTTCCTCCCTGCCCCTGCTCAACCGCAAGAAGGTCCCCATGATCGCCGTGGCCGCAGCGATCACCTCCCTGGGCATCTTCATTAGTGACCAGATGCCCGATCCGCGCGAGGTGGAATTCTCCCACTTTGAGTACACCGACGAAATACCCGGGCACACCCGCATTAGCCAGGTAGACGTCCACACTCGCCCACTGGCGTCCGGCGACTACGCGGAATTCACCGGTACTCTGCCCGAGGGCGAGGAGCTCAGTGAGCTGTATGAAGTAGCCGTCGATTTCACGCTGGAGCGCACTCACTCCTACCCCCTGAGCCTGAAACTGGAAGACTCCGAGGGCCGTGTTTTCCGAACGACCACACCGCAATGCGACGCCGAGGTCGTCTCCCTCCCCATGACCTGTACCAGTCTCTTTGTACTCCCAGAGCATTCGCTGGGCCCCGCCACGCTGGCGCTAGAGGTGGAGAATCTCCTCGGCGACTTCCACCAACAACCGGTCCCCATGGGCAAGGAACTTCACACAGCCGTGGAGGTTAAAGCATGACGTCCCAAGACACAGCATCGAAGAAGGCCTCGAAGGCGTGGTGGTGGGCAGCAACTCTTCCGGCGCTCGCGATCATGGTGGCGGCCTCCTCCTCCGTCATGGTGCACGGATACCGACCGCTGTCGGTCCATTCGACCGTCGAGGCCACCAAGCAAGAGCCCGCCGAGTTCAGCTTTGATTATCAGCTAGACCAGGACACCGCCCAGCGCTCGGCGACGGTCACCCTGGCCGCCATCGACAAGGCAGACCCCTCCGAATTCGGCTCCCTTTATGCCGACAAGAACCTCATGGATCCCCCTGCGCTCCCCGGGGACACCGCACTCTACAAGGCCACCGTGGACTGGCATGCGGATCCGGAAAGCCCACTTGAAGGATGCGAGGTCGGGCTCCGTGACGGCCAAGGGATCGAGCAACCTGTCCGCCTCGTGTTGTCCCCGCAGGACGTGCCGACCGATATGCCCGCCGCCTTCCCCAACCTCTGTGAACCCGAAGGGGCTGCGGGGCCGATGGCCATCAATCCTTTCGAACTAGATGCCAATATCCTCCCCGAGCCCAGCGCGCGGCCGGCTGAATGGGAGATGACGTACTACTTCGTCACCAACGCCGATTTCGAGCCTTCCGAATTATTCGTCACCTGGGGCGCCCCTTATGAGGTGCGCCTGCGCACAGGCGCTTAGAAGCCTTCTGCGCGGACAACCGCCTCAACGTCCTCCGCGCCCGGATCGGTCTTGTTCCACGGCCACGACACCATTACCTTCTCTTCTGGGTAGTAGACGAAAATGTCGCCACCGCCGAATCCATCCTTGCCCCATTCGTTGACGAGGACTTCCGGGGCGGAACCATTCGCCTCGCGAACAGTACGGGTCGACGTCTGGAAGGCATCATCGTGATAATCGGGCAAGGCTCTGTACATCTCTTCGGCCTCCTCCCCAATGACAATGTCCCGCGGACTATGGAATGTCATGAGCCCCTCAGCGTCCTGCTCCTTGGTAAGCCACGGCTTGCAGGAATAGCCGTGGGCTCCTTCTAGCAGAGCATTCTCGGATTGCAGCGGTGCTTCGGTACACAGGGCGATCTTCTCAATGAAGGCCTCCGGCAAGACGTCCGCGGTCTCAGGGCGCAGGTTCACGATGTGGTCCTCCCGCAGGTCCGGACGCGCCAGCTCCTCGCTGGACCCGCGCCTGTTGATCTGCTCAACCGTAATCCCGCCAGCAATCAACACCACCGCGACAACCAGGGTGAGAATGTTCAGCTTGCGCGCGCTGATGTGGGTATCAGGATCGGTCGTGGCTTCTGCGCGATCCACGTCACCGGCTTGAGTGTGCTCAGTAGTCTGTGTCACCGATTCCACCTACTTCTCTCCCGCCTGGCTCGCTGGGACGGCAGATTCAGCGTCCGGCTCTTCGCCTTGGTTTTCGTCGGTGCTCTCATCTGCGTCCTCCGCCTCGGCGTACTCAGCGTTGAGGAAGCGGTCCAGCGCGGCTACCACCAGCGGGAGCGCAACGAGGAAGTACACGGCTCGGGCAAGGACCAGCACATAAGGCTCAAGCCCAATGGTGATGGTCCCCAGCGCCAGCGGTTTGATGATGGCACGCAGGGCATAGATTACGCCCAGCTCAGCGCCCGAAGCCAAGACGAAGACGAGGCAGAAGGTCAGCATGGGGACCGCACCGGCGACTGCCAGCGTCTTGAAATTGCGCCACGCATTACGGAAGGGGCCGACGAGTGGCTGCGCGGCGTTGTCCAGCATGTCTCGCGTCGTTCGGAAGGCTGCTTCCGAATAGCGACGCCCATAATCGGCCCACATCTTCTGCTCGGCATGCGGGGAGAGCTTTCCTCGTTCGGCGGGACCTTCGATGGGGGCATCGGCTACCGTCTGCAGGGGCGGTACCGCGTCCTCCTCGCCTGACGTGTCCGGCTCAGAACTGTCCTTCTCTCTGGTCAGGCTCGTGTTGTAGACCACCGCGCCGAGGGTCAGCCATGCGAAGGGCACGACGATAAAGTTGCCGATTTGCGCCGCGTTATTCCACAGCCACCCAATCACCGCACCAATGACCCAGGTGTGGGCGACGATCCAATCCTTCGCCGTGACAATAGAGTCCCACACGGGGCCAATGCCTTGCCGGCTAAGAATCCACACACGGACCTTCTCAAAATTGCTGGTGATACTTAGCGACGCCGTGGCCATCCACAGCACCTCCAGGTACGCCGCCGCAGTGGCCACGCCAAAGGCGCGCTCCCCCAACTGCAGCGCACCAATGAGTTTGCGCAGCACCACGATAGAAATGAGAAACCCTGCAAATAGCCATCCGGAGTTTATGAACGAGCGCCCGAAATCATAATCGAGAAAGCTAGTGGCCACCTCGATGGTCACGGAGTCGTAGACAAAGGTCCGCGCGTCATCCCGCAACAGGCCGTGGGAGGAATACACGGTAAGGAACGGGATGAGGAGGCCACCGACGGTCAGCAGCGTGGTCTTATCCAGTTTGCTAAAGCGGGTCTCGCCGCCAAAGAACTCCATGGACGGCTGCATGATCCAAAAGCACACGATGACGCCGGTCATCACAGAAAGCGGCGCAAAGGGGAAGATGAGCGTGGCGGCCAACGGCGAATACTCAGAAATAACCACCGCCAACCACAGCACCGCCGCGCGCACGGCCAGCGACAGGCAAATCACCGTGATCAGCTGCGGCAGGTACCGCCACAGCAGCTTTGCTGCGTCCAAGGGGACTGATAGTGCGTCCCGCGCGCTCTCAAGAATGACTTTCACGCCGCTTAGTATAAGGAGAATCACACCAGTGCGCTGGCCGAACGGGGAAAGCCGCCACCTCCCACGAAAGGGAAGCAGCGGCTTTCGAAAATGCAGTATGCGCGAAGATTAACGCTTGGAGTACTGCGGGGCACGACGTGCCTTGTGCAGACCAGCCTTCTTACGCTCCACGGCACGAGCATCACGGGTGAGCAGGCCAGCCTTCTTCAGGGCCTGGCGGTCAGCCGGGTTGTAGATGTTCAGTGCGCGGGCGATAGCCAGACGCAGGGCGCCGGCCTGGCCGGTCGGGCCACCACCGGTGACGGTGACCTTGAGGTCAAACTGGCCCTCGCGCTCGAGGATGGTCAGCGGCTGCAGGATGTCCTGCTGGTGCAGCTTGTTCGGGAAGTACTCGTCAAAGGCACGGCCGTTGACAGAGATGTTGCCGGAACCAGCGACGAGGCGGACACGAGCGATGGCGCGCTTACGGCGGCCAACGGTCTGAATCGGGCCCTCGTGGATAGCCGGGGCAGCGGTCTCAACCTCAGCCTCGGTGTCGGTTGCCAGGGAATCACCGATGGTGTTGGTGAACTCCTCGGTAGCGGCGGTTGCTGCAGCGATGTCGGCAGCGTCGGCTACATTGTTGTCGATGTTCTGCTCGGTCATTACTGTGCCACCTGCTTAAACTCAAAGGTTTCCGGCTTCTGGCCGGCGTACGGGTGCTCCTCGCCCACGAAAACGTGCAGCTTCTTGATGGAGGCGTTGGAAAGCTTGTTGTGCGGCATCATGCCCTTCACAGCTTCCTCGATAACGCGGACCGGGTTGGCGTCCAGGGACTGACCAAGGGTCATGGACTTCAGGCCGCCCGGGTAACCGGAGTGGCGGTAGCGCATCTCGCGCTCGCGCTTGTTGGAGGAAATGTGGATCTTGTCCGCATTCAGGATGATGATGTGGTCGCCGCAATCAACGTTCGGTGCGTACTGGGGCTTGTGCTTGCCGCGCAGCATGTCAGCCACGGTGGAAGCAAGCTTGCCCAGAACCACGTCGGTAGCGTCGATGACGTACCACTTGCGGGTGATGTCACCGCTCTTCGGGTGGAAAGTAGACAAAATGACTCCTTGAAAGTCTGTCTCGGAACTGCCGGCCAACGCTATGTAAGCCCCTACGCGGTACATACAGCGGCCGGTGGAGACCTGCAGCACGCGCGCACCCACGTAGACGCGGGTGCGGACACATAGGTGTTTCACTTTAGTATGAGGCTGTTTGAAAACCCAAAACGCCGATATCGCCCCTCACCAACGCCTCCATCCCCAGATACTTCGGGGTGGGGGTAGAGACAGAAACGTTGATGAGAAGCGATACCGGCGCCTTTCACTAGGTGGGCGGAAAGTGCTGACTGTGAGGCGGTGCGTCCAGCCCTTCCATTCACTACACCCCTCTCCTAGCCCTTCACGCCTTCCTCCACGCCACCCACCGCTCATGGTTGTGAATGGTGATGGAAGACTGCGCCCATACTCCTAGCGAAAGACCCGCAGTCGAGACGGTTTAGCCCCAGCTAGCGGCGGCGCGGCGGTTGACGTCACTCATATTGTCATTGCCCTGGGACACCGTGGTGGAGATGGTCGCTAGCACCGTGTTGAGCTCGGCGGCAGCTTTATCCCACTTGGCCTGCGCCGCGTTATATGCGGCGGCGCTTTCTCCCTCCCATGTCGATACCATCGGCTGCAGGGTGGCCTTAAGGTCACCGAGGAGCCCGTTGATGCGGCCGGAGGTGGAGTTGATGTCGGCGGCGGCACCAGCGATGGCGCCAAACTGATACTTAATTCCAGACATTGCGTGTTCCTTATCTTCTGTGTGCTCGTGTGTGGTTCAGTGCGTACGGCTATAGGAGGCTGCGGCTCTGTTTAAAGGGCCAGGCCCGCGCCGCCGACGTTGTCGAAGGACTGGGCGTTATCTGCCTCAACCGAATCAAAGTTTCGGGCATTGTCCCTGATGTTGTCGCTGATGGCGGTCAGTGCCTCACGCAGCTGCTGTGCGGAGGAGTTGTAGCGCTGCATCAGGTTGTCAAAGGAAACCTGCGCGCGGCCTGCCCAGCTGGCGCGGACGGAGTCCACAACTCCCTGCAGACGGGTGAGCTCACCCTGTACCTCGTCATTGGTGGAGTCGACGCGGCCGGCGGTGGCCACCATTACGTCGGCTTCTGTGCGGAACGTTTGAGTCATTGTTCTCTCCCTTTCTTTGTTCCCTACCTGGGGCATGCCCTTTTACTACGGGGCCTGATGTGTGTTTCTTTCCCCCCGAGAAGCACCCTGTGTCCTTCTCACCCTTATTGGACTGAGTTAGTGGCGCATCGGTTCCCACCGGTTTCAAAGTTTTTAATTTTTCTGGCTTGCCGCTGCTTAGTCCTTCTTAACCAGCGATTCCGCCGCCATTCGGCACGCTGCCTTCTGCACCACGTTGGGCTCGAACTTGGTGTGGCAGCCCACGGACATCTGGTGGCCTTTGTCCTCCCACATCATCCAGGTCACCCGCGAGCCATCGCCGGGGTCCTCGGTATAGGTCAGCCGCCCGGACTCCTCTACCGGATCACGGAGGGCGGGATCGGATTCGATCTGCTCCTTGATCTCCGCAAAAAGGACGTCAACGGGCACGTTGAAAAGCGGATCTGCAGCGACAAGGATCCGCAGGTTGGGATCCTCACCGGCCGCGGTAACGAGCCCATCTTCCACGCTGGTACGAAAACCCTGTGGCAAGACCAAGGACATCCCTTCCACGTCGATGGCTTGTTGGCCCGGACGCAGCTGCGCACTGCCGGTATCCCCGGGCGAGCCTTGCGTCCCGCCCTCCTCAGTCGGCGCGTCCGAGCTCTGGGTCGGGGCCGTACCCGGCGAATGGGCAGCACTGGAAGTACTTACCGCCGTCTGGTGTGGTGTCGCGGCTGCTAAGGCTGCGTCTTTGCGTCCCACGGCCCACCAGGACACCCCGGCCACGACGAGCACCATGACCGCAATGGCGATATAGAAGGGGTCGATGCCTCCCACGAGCGCAGAAAGGCGGTGTGGTGTCGCGCGGTGGGAGCGTCGCGCGCGCGTGGCTCGCGGCCGCTCAGCTGTCACGGTATCTGCATGGCCCTCGTCGTGCCCGTCCACAACCGCCCTTGTAAGAGTCGGTGTTTGTTCCACCACGGGCGGCGATGGTTCTGTTTCCACTACCGTCGCGCCCGCGCCGGTCAGTTGGCGGCGCAGGATGCTCACTGCCTCGTCAGTGATGTCCGTACCGGATGGATCCGCTACCACCTCGGCGCTTACCTCCGGCCACTCCGCCCCACAGACCTTTTCTGCCTGGTCAAGAACGGCGTCGAGCGCCCAGCCTTCGGCGATACCAGTGCCGGGTAAGTCGTAGCGGTAGATCGTCTCCGGCCCCTCATAGATCGTGGCGGCGTCGAGCACCGTGATAACGAGTGTGGTCTCTGGCGTAGTCGACGGTGTGCGCAGTGCATGAGTCGCGGTCATTGGTTATCTCCCTTGCTGGATGTGGTGTGTGGTGGTTCTTCTGGTGTGTCGGTGTCCGGCACATACACCTGTGCCAGGCCTTGGGGTGCCCCACGCACGACCCATTGGCCGCGGCCGGGCGGCAGCGCTACTGGTTTGATGCCGAAGATGGCGCCTTCGTCGCGGTCGGCGTCGAGAAGCAGCAGTGCTGGCTGCAGGTCGCGCACTGCCGAGAGGAACTGCCCAAACAGCGCGCGCCCGATTCCTCCTGATTTGCGCGCGAGCACTAGGTGCAGGCCCACATCGCGGGCGTGCGGGAGAATCTCCACAAGTGGTGCCAGGGCAATGTCACTGACCAAGTCGAGATCATCGATGACAAGGTAAATATCCGGCCCCTCCCACCAGCTCCGCGCGGCCAACTGCGCGGGAGTGACCTCGGGGCCGGGGAGGCGCTGCTCTAAGGTGCGGACGGTATCGAGGATGGCCTGGGTGGCTGCGCTTGCCGACGCCCCGTAGACCGCCACCATCTCCTCATCCAGCGTCCCCAAATGTGCCCGGCGCTCATCGATAACCACGAGGCGGGCTTCCTCCCGGTTCAGTTGGCTGATACCGGCGAGAATCACGCTGAGGAACTGCGACTTACCGGAACCTTGAGAACCAATGCACACGAGGTGGGGCTGCGTGGTCGGATCCCACGTCAGAAGGTCCAGGTCCGGCCCGCCAATTCCCCAAGCCACCCCGGCCGGTGGGCTGCCGGCCGGTTGTGGAAGCTCGGTGAGCAGGGCGGGCAGCATCTTCAACGGCGGGACCGGCTGGGCGTCCGCATGCACTCCGCAGATATGAGCGATATCCTGCGGGGACGTCGCAGCGAAGAGCAGGTTCTCCCCCGCCAGCGTGATGCCCCGACCGGGCGCTGCCGGGAGTTTTTGTTGTGCTTTGCGGTCAATGAGGGAATCCATGGCTTCACCCAGACGCAGCTCGAGGCGCGCCGCGATAAGGTCCCGGATTGACGGCCGCAGGCTGGTCCACCGCGCCGCCGCGATCAGGACGTGAACGTGGGAAGACGCACCATCTGCGACCAGCTGGGTAATCGGCTCGGCGAGATCTTCAAAATCCGCCCCAGAGGTGCCAATGTGGTGCCAGCCATCCACAATCAGGAAGGTGTGGCGGGATTCCGGGCGACGCACGAGGCCAGCGACTTCGTCGACGATGCGCCGTACCTTCTCCGGTTCCTCGCGGCCGGCCACCCCGGCCACGTGGGGCAGCCGCTCCAGAACCTGCAGTTGTCCGCCACCCAAGTCGATGACATAAAAGCGCACCTGGTCCGGCGAGTGCCGCAGTGCCATTCCGGAGGCGATACTGCGCAGCGCCATTGACTTGCCCGACTGCGGCCCACCGCACAGGGCCAGGTGCCCGCCACCCGTCGTGAAGTCCACGGTGAGTAGGTCTTGGCGCTGGTGGTAGGGGCGGTCGATAAGCCCCACCTCGGCGCACAGCCCGCCGCCCGCGCCGGGCGATTCTACCTGCACAGCGGCGACACTGGACAGCTCCACCACGGCGGGCAAGGGCGGCAGCCAGATTCGCCGCGCTGATTGACCGCGCCCGGCGGCTTCGTCCCGGGCAGCCCCCACCACGGTGTCAAGGAGGGTGCTCGAGGAGTCCACGAGTACTGCGAAGTCTAGGTCCTCCTCCACCACGCGGTGCCCGGTGAAAAGCTCTAGGCGCGCCGTGTGCTGTGCGGAAGCATCATCTTCTAGCGCTACCCGGCGCGTCACCGGGCCGGACACATAGGAGGCCTGGAAACGTGTGGGGGCATCGGCATCCGTCTTGAGGTAGCCGGATCCCGGCTGGGCGGGGAGGTGGTAGGCGTCGGGCACACCGAGGACCTGGCGGGACTCCCCGGCGGAGAATGTCTTCAGGCCAATGCGGTAGGACAGGTGCGAATCCAATCCCCGTAGGCGCCCTTCTTCCAGGCGCTGGGATGCCAGCAGCAGGTGCACGTGCAGTGAGCGGCCGAGCCTTCCTACTGCGACGAAGAGCTCCGCGAAGTCCGGGTGCTGGCCCAACAGTTCCGAGAACTCGTCCACCACGATGACCAGCGCCGGCAGCGGCCCGTGCTCCGCCACCGCGGCAGCGGAAGCATTGAACTCGCCCACATTGGCAAAGTTGCCGGCCTTGCGCAGCAGCTCCTGGCGGCGGTTCATCTCCCCGGAGATGGCATCGTACATGCGCTCCACCAGGGTAGATTCCTCCTCCAGGTTGGTAATCACGGCGGAGGTGTGCGGCAGCTCCTCGCAGCCGAGAAAGGTCGCGCCACCTTTGAAGTCCACAAGCACGAGGTTGAGCTCCTCCGGGCTATGCGTGGCGGCTAGGGCCACGACGAGCGTCCTGAGCAGCTCCGATTTTCCGCTGCCCGTGGCACCGATGCACAGCCCATGCGGGCCCATGCCGCCCTGCGCCGACTCCTTCAGGTCGAGCACCACCGCTTGCCCGGACTCGTCCACACCGATAGGCACGCGCAGGCGTTCGGCCGGGCTGCGGCCATGCCACATGCCGGAGGCCTGCAGCGCATCCACGTCCCGGTAGCCCAGCAGCACAGGGAGGTCTGCATCGCGACCGTGCCGTGGCGTTGCCGGAGCATCGCCGCCGAAGGGGCGATGATAGGGCGCAAGCGTGCGGGCGTGGAGGAGGGCCGTGGAAACGTCGATAAGCGCGCAGCTGCCCAGCTCCTCCTCCCCCGCGGCGGTAACCACGGACAGCGCGCCTTCCGCCCGCAGGTAAATGCCTTCGTCCTCCGCACGGCGGCCCAGCAGCGAATGAGGTGTGACACCCACGGCGATGGTGGTCGTCGGGGCGTCCCCCGGCGCTCCCTCTTTGTCCAGTACACCGCGATGCCGGTGGTCCTCCTCCACGACGCGGATACGAAACTGAGCGCTCTCCGGATCCCTCGAGTGCGGCAGCCACTTCAGCCACTCCCAGCTCTCCCCGTGGTACTCAATGCCCACGGTTTCCGGGCCATGCAGTACCGCCAGGTGCAACAGCAGCGCGCGGGCCATACCGTGCGCATCCGCACCGGCCAGCCCCACGATAGGGAAGGCTTGGAGCTGGATGACCACCGGCATATCCGCCAGCGTTCCCACCGCGCGCACGGTCTGGCGCAGGCTCACCGCACACACTGGGTCGAGGTCTTCCGCGGCACCCGAATCTGGAACATTGATCGGCGTGCACAGTGCCATCGGCCCGGTGCCCACCCGCACCTCCAGCGCATCCGGGGCATCCGCATCCCGCTCCCAGAGGCGCGACGTCGGAATCAACGCGCCGAGCTGCCCAGGCGCCGGATTGCGGTGTTCCTCATGCGCGCGCTGCGCCGCCGCGCGCTCCAGCGCTTCCTCGCGCAGCGCCTTGAGGTGACGCAGGTACGTCCGGCGAGTTTCGTCCGGATCCTGCCCGCCTCCCTGCGGGTTGAACATCATCGCCATGCTGGCCAGCATCATGAGCGGGAACATGAGACTCATGGGGCTTATCCGGCGCGCATCACCCGCGCCGAGAACCATGAGCGCCACCATGCCCACCATGGCCGCGATCATGACCAGCGGCATAAGCAGGCGAACCAACGGAACGGGCTGGGCACGGGCCGCCTCCGGCACGGCCTCGGCATCAATGCTGCCTTGCGGCAGTGGTGGCGCTGGTTCCCGATATGACGACAGCCCGGTGTCAACGACGCGTGTAGGTACGCGCATGTCAAAGTCCTTCCCCCCGAAGTACTCCACCGCCTCCTTAAGCGGTGGACAGCGTGCCACCAGTAAGCCACAATGTGAGGCAATGGGCAAGGGGTTGCCCAGAAATTTTTCTCGGGGGAGGTATTTTCCATGACTCGCGCACTCGCGCATTCTGTCCGCGTCACCGTCCGTATCCACGCAGGCCAGACCCGCAAAGAAGCGGATATCTCACTGCCGCTTTCTTCCAGTCTCGGGGAGGTGCTGGGGGAGCTGCTCGTGCTTGTCGACGTTCCCCCAGCCCCCATCCTGTGGCGCGCCACTACCGCGGCGGGCAAGACCATATCGATGACCACGCCACTGGATCGCACCAGCGTAGAAGAAGGCTCCGTGCTGGTGCTTAGCCCGGATGCACCGGCGCCGGCACCCATCGTGCGCGACGCCGCGGAAGCATTAGCCGCCGATGTCTCCGCCACGCAGCTTTCTGGCCTGGCTGGGCTGTGGGGTGTGGCGGGCCTTATCGCCGGCGGTGGGCTCCTTGCCGCAACACTGTCCCCCACGGTCGGCTGCGCCGCCACTGCACTCCTCGCCCTCGTTCTTGCGGTATGGACGCGGCGAGGATCTCTGCTCGCCACCGCGCACGTCGCCGCGGGGCTGGCGGGCGGGTTAGCCACTGGCGCAGCATTTGTCGCTGGACCTGCAGGTACCGCGGTGCCGGCGGCACCCGTCGTGGGGGCCGCGACCGCCGTCGGTGCGACGGCGGTGCTCTCCCACCTGGTACGCATCGGCGGGCTGCGGGACCGGGCTACTGCCGCGACGTGGTGCCTGCTCGTGCTCGTCGGTCTCCTCGGCCCCGCCCCGCTCCTCGCAGCCACCGTGGGCCTGTTGGCGGGCGCTCCCCTGCTGACCACGCGGCTGGCGGGTTTGCGCGTGCCGCAGCTTCCCACCGCCGGGCAAGACTTAAGCATCTCGGACGAGGTACCCACCGATAACGCGCTCGCTGCCCGGCGCGCCGGGCAGGCCTACGAGGGCATCGCGGTGGGCTGCGCGGTGGCGGGCATCCCTGCCCTGCTCCTCATCGCATTAAACGCCAACGCGGCGGCAACCCAGGGGGCCTCCCAAGCGCTGTGTGTAAGTATCGCTGGCGGGGTCATCGTGCATGCAGCACGCCATGCCCGGCCCATTGCTGCGTGGGCACTGGGAATCTATGGCCTCGCCGCTGCGTGTTCCGCGGTGGCTGTGCCGCTGCGCGAGTGGCAGCGGCTTTCTGCGCCAACCACGGAAACATGGGTGCTCAGCGTCATCGCGGGGCTCATCGTTGTGGCCATGCTGTCAGTACCGGTGTGGGCAGGCAAACTACGGCAGATTGAGCCGACCACCATCGTGTGGTTCGAGCGCGCCGAAGCCCTCGCACTGGCTGCGTGTTTGCCGCTCGCCGCACACCTGGCTGGGCTCTTCGAGTTCATTAGGGGGCTGGGCTCATGATAGCTCTAATTAGAATCGGCGCCGCCAGCGCTGCTCTTGGCGCTGGTCTGGCGTGGGGGTCCTGTGTGTTGCCCGGGCCGGTAGCTGCTGCCCGCGAGCCAGACACCGCGTGCGCGGAGGCTACCCTCGCCGCGGCAGGGCCGCAGCCTTCCGCGCAATACTCGGACTATCGCGCGCGGCTGCATTCTTTTGCCACGGGTGCCGGGGTGAAGGTCGCGGTCATCGACACCGGAGTGGCCGCGCACCCCCAGCTGCGCGTGACACCGGGAGCGGACTTCGTAACCCCAGACGAGCCCGACCCGCTGCGAGACTGTGACCTGCACGGCACGGTGGTGGCCGGGGTCATCGCAGGAAGAGAGCTCGGCGTGGCCCCGGATGCGGAAATCTACGCCATCCGGCAAACCAGTTCGCATTTCAGGCAACCGGCGCCGGATAACTCGGCAGGGGCCGATGGTTCAGCGGAGGAAGACCACGGTTCCGGAACGCTGGCCAGCCTGGCTGCTGCCATCGAGGATGCCGTGAACGCGGGAGCTCAGGTCATCAACGTCTCCGTCGTGTCCTGCGTCCCGCCGGATGCCGCCTCACGGGTGGATCGATCGGGCTTGGACGCAGCGCTGCAGCGCGCGGAGGACGCTGGGGCGGTGGTGGTGGCGGCGTCGGGAAACGCGACATCCGGTGGCTGTGAACAAGGTGATGTGGTCTTCCCCGCCGTGGCGGATACTGTCCTCGCGGTTGGCGCCCTAGCCACCCCGTACGACCTTGCGGATTACTCCATCGCTGCACCTCTCAGCGCAGAGGGCAACGTACCACTCGCCTTGGAACCCGGCGGCGGCTGGGCCAGTGCCAAGGGGGATACCCTCTTTCAAGGCACGTCTTTCGCCGCGCCCCTGGTCAGCGGAACGCTCGCTCTGCTGGTGCAGCGCTACCCCGACGAGTCCCCGGCGCAGCTGCGCCAACGCGTCATCGATTCCGCCGAGCCCGGCCACGGGGTGGTCGATCCCCTCACCGCGGTGACCTTTCGTCCTGCGGCCGAAACCCGCGAGGAGCGTTCCTTTGCGGTGACACCACTGACAGCACCGGCCGCCCAAGGCTGGCCTATGGTGCGCCTACTCCTCGGGGCCCTGGGGTTCCTCGTCCTCGTGGCTGTTATCAGTGCTCATTCTTTAAGGCCTCCGCGCGGCTCAAGGCAGAACCTTCCGGCAGCAGACGCAGAATCTCCCACGGCACCTGCTCCGGTTCCCCCAGGCCCAGCGCGTTTAGCTCCCCGGCGCTAGCCAGCTCGTGGCGCCTGCCGGTGGCAGAGACCACGTGATAACCATGCCCGCTGTCTACGCCCACGCCCGCCCGCAGACCGGCGAAACGCTGCGCCGCCGAATCACCCGGCAAGTCCACGGTGGCTGACACCGGGCGCGTCATACCGGCTCCATGCTGGTGCGTCGCGCACAACCAGCCCTGCTCAGGAGACAGGAAGTCCATGCGGGTAGCCGGGAGGTTGAAGGTCGGTGGGACGTCGCCAAGCGCGGCTACCTCCTGCGACTGTGCCGGCAAACGCTGCGCGCCCATGCCGACGAGCATCTCCGCCTGGGTGGGAGTGATGGCGAAAACGCCCTGCTCCGTTCGCGCCCACAGCTGTTCGCCGGTATCCAGAATCTCTGGTGGCGCGGCTGGGAAACTCAGCGGCTCCAGTTCGGCGAAGGCATTGAGTAACTCCGCGGGCACGCTCCACACCGCCGTCTCCGCGGTCATCCCCAAGGCGCGGCGCAGTACCCTGCCTTGCGTGCTCGTGGCCTCGGGCAACACGACGCGCCCTTGGCCGGTGAGCAACCACTGCGTGCCCTCGGATTCCGCCACGGCGGCATGCTCTTCGTCGAACCCGGGAACGGCGTGGTGCGCCACCACGGTCACGGTGCCGACGCGACTGCTGGACTGCCAGTTCTCCCCTTGGGTGGATTCCTCCAGGCAGGCTGACCAGCTTGGCTCCTCCCCTGTCGCAGCGGCAAGGAGGTCCGGGGCATCGGCAATCCCCAGCGGTGTGCCTAAGCTTATCTGGTCTAGAAAGCTATCCCCGGCCGCATGTGGCTCCACCGCTTCGTTGGCAATGAGCCGGGCCGACGCCAGGTTAGCCACCGGGTGGTAGGTGCCATTGACCAGTGCTAAAAGCTGTCCCTCCGCAGAGCGGACCACGGGCGCATCCCCGGGTTGCGGATCCGGTTGCATCCACGCAATGAGCCCCGAACCGAGGCTAAGGAATGCGACTGCGGCTACTCCACCGAGCAGTGCGCGCCGGCGCCGTTTCAGCGGATCATGGATCATCCTGATATCGCCGAAAACTAGGCCGTGCTCGAGCCGGCGCAACAAGAACTTGTGGCCCGATACCTGGGCCTTGGTAGTAGGCAACGCGCGTGCCATGAGAATCCTCCCCGAATCAGTGCACCACCCTCCCTGGTGCAGTGGGGTCTAGATTAACCCAACTCCGTGTCCTCCGCAGCACGACGGCTGCGGGTCATCTTCGCGCGCGCAGCCAATTGGTCTGCGTCGGGATAGTCCACGCCAACCAGGCTCAGCCCCGCGGCCGGGGCGAGGGGAATCTGGGAGGATCTGCTGGTTTCCTGAAGCATCTGGGCCGCGAACTCCACCTCTCGGGAACCTTCGCCTACCCGCAGACAGCATCCCACGAGGCAGCGCACCATGGACCAACAGAAGGCATCGGCGCTAACGTGTGCCTCATAGAGCTGCGGTTCTGCGGGCGTCGACACGTCCTGCCACTCGAAGGCGAGCAACTCGCGGATGGTAGTGGCGTGCGGCTTGGCCTTGCAGAAGGCCACGAAATCGTTGAGACCCACCAACTGGTCGGCGGCGGCCTGCATCAGCTCTAGGTCCACCGGCTTGAGCCACGTGGCGGTGTCCCGAGCTCGGGTCGGCAGCGCTCCGCGCGGATGAGTAGTGATCCGATAAACATAATGCCGACGCAGGGCGGAAAAACGCGCATCGAAATCATGCGACACCTCGGTGCAGGCGTGCACGCGGACGTCGACGGGCAGCAGCTTGGCCAAGCGCCGGACCAGTTTGGCGGGATCGCCATCAATGCTGCGCTGACTTAGTGCGGCGTGGGTGGTGTCAAAGTGCGCCACCTGACCGCTGGCATGCACGCCCGCGTCGGTGCGCCCAGCCACCGTGAGCTCCACCGGGTGGCGCAAAACCATGGCCAGCTTCTCCTCGATGGTCTGCTGTACCGTGCGAAGGCCGTCCTTTTGACGGGCCCACCCGTGGAAGTCGGTGCCGTCATAGGCCAAGTCCAGTCGCAGGCGAACGCTTTCACTCATGGGGGTTGATGATACCGTGCGCTCGATCTGCCGTGGGGACTACGTCGATGGTCCGTTTTAACAAATAGTGGCCTGAAAAGTGCAATTCTTGGACCCTTATTTGTTAAAACGGTACTTCATCCAGAGCACGGCTCCCCTCTCTGCGCCGTGGCGCGGAGAAAACGACAAAGGCCCGCGCCCCACCGCAGTGGTGAGCGCGGGCCTTGCCTAGACCTCAGAAGAATTACTTCTCCTCGGTGGTCTCCTCAGCCTCAGCCTCAGCCTCGGTAGCCTCAGCGGACTCAGCCTCAGCCTCTTCAGCCTTAGCTTCCTCAGCCTGCTTGGAAGCAGCAGCGCGAGTAGCGCGGTTTGCCTCGGAGGTCACGGTCTCCTCGAGAACGAGGGAGATCTGGGACATCGGGGCGTTGTCGCCGGAGCGGTTGTCCAGCTTGATGATGCGGGTGTAGCCACCCTCACGGTTCTCAAACTTCGGTGCCAGCTCGTCGAAGAGGTAGGCAACAACATCCTTGTGCGGGATGAGCTTGAGAACTGCGCGACGGTCAGCAACGGTGCCGGCCTTCGCCTTGGTGATGATCTTCTCGGCGTAAGGACGAAGCAGCTTCGCCTTAGCGTCGGTGGTCTTGATTGCGCCGTGCTCGAACAGGCTCGCTGCCATGTTGCTCAGCAGGTGCTTCTGCTGGCTGGCGGAGCCGCCGAGACGCGGACCCCTCTTGGGGGTAGGCATTATGTACTCCTCGTGTGCGGATTAATTGAGCGCGCGACGGGGCGCAAAAAGCCGCGCCGTCACGATTCAGTGGAATTCTTTACTCGGAATCGTCGGAAGCCGGGTCCTTGAAGTCGCCGGTCTCTGCGTCGTAGCCTTCGAGCTGGGTCGGGTCGAAGTCCTCAGGGGTGTCCTTGAGGGCCAAGCCCAGGTTAGCCAGCTTGATCTTTACCTCGTTGATCGACTTCTGACCGAAGTTGCGGATATCCAGCAGGTCCGATTCGGTGCACTCAGCGAGCTCACCGACGGTGTGGATCTCCTGGCGCTTCAGGCAGTTGTAGGAGCGGACGGAGAAGTTCAGATCCTCGATCGGCATGCTGTAGGCGGCGATGTACTCCGTCTCCTGCGGGGACGGGCCAATCTCAATGCCCTCAGCAGCGGTGTTCAGCTCGCGAGCCAGGCCGAAGAGCTCGACCAGGGTGCCGCCGGCGGAAGCCAGGGCGTCGCGTGCGGAAATCGAGTTCTTAGTCTCGACGTCGATGATCAGCTTGTCAAAGTCAGTGCGCTGCTCAACACGAGTAGCTTCGACCTTGTAAGAGACCTTCAGCACCGGGGAGTAAATCTGGTCGACCGGAATGCGGCCGATTTCTCCCGAGGTGGCGGCAGCCGGGACGTAGCCACGGCCGCGCTCGACGACGAGTTCCATCTCCAGCTTGGCGGACTCATTCAGCGATGCGATGTGCAGATCCGAGTTGTGGATCTCCACGCCGGCCGGCGGCTGGATATCGCCTGCAGTGACCTCACCCGGGCCTTCCTTGCTCAGGTACATGACCACCGGCTCGTCGGAGTCGGAAGACAGAACCAGACCCTTGACGTTAAGGATGATTTCGGAAACGTCTTCCTTCACACCATTGATGGTGGTGAACTCGTGGAGCACACCGTCAATCTTGATGGAGGTTACTGCCGCGCCCGGGATGGACGAAAGCAGCGTGCGACGAAGCGAGTTACCGAGGGTGTAACCGAAGCCCGGCTCGAGCGGCTCGATAACGAACTTAGAGCGAGACGAGTCGATGAATTCCTCGGTGAGCTGAGGACGCTGGGAAATAAGCATGGAGTTTCTCCTTGTCGGCGCCCGCTATTTGACGCCGGTAGAAGGGGTAAAGATGAAAGTGTCGAAGGATTACTTCGAGTAAAGCTCGACGATGAGCTGCTCCTGCAGCGGAACGTCGACCTGAGCGCGCTCGGGCAGCTGGTGCACGAGGATGCGCAGGGTGTCCGGAACGACCTGCAGCCACGCCGGAACGTTGGCGTCAACCAGGCGGTCCTGAGCCTCTTCGAACCATTCCATCTTCTGGGAACGCTCACGAACATCGATGATGTCATACTGCGTAACGCGGAAGGACGGAACGTTGATCTTCTTGCCGTTCACGGTGAAGTGACCGTGGGAGACAAGCTGGCGAGCCTGGCGGCGGGTGTTGGCCAGACCTGCGCGGTAGATCACGTTGTCGAGACGGGACTCGAGCAGAACGACGAGGTTGTCACCGGTCTTGCCCGGAAGGCGGTTAGCCTCGGCGTAGTAGCGGCGGAACTGACGCTCCAGCACACCGTAGGTGTACTTGGCCTTCTGCTTCTCCTGGAGCTGCAGCAGGTACTCAGATTCCTTGATGCGGTTGCGGCCAGCCTGTCCCGGAGGGTACGGGCGACGCTCAAATGCCATGTCGCCGCCGACCAGGTCGACGCGCAGACGGCGGGATACGCGGGTAGCGGGGCCAGTATAACGAGCCATTTTCTTACCTCTTCCTTTCCCTTAAACCTTGCGGCGCTTGGTCGGACGGCAGCCGTTGTGCGGCTGTGGGGTGGCATCCGTGATCGAGGAAACCTCGAGGCCTGCAGCCTGCAGGGAACGGATGGCGGTCTCGCGGCCGGAGCCCGGACCCTTGACGAAAACGTCAACCTTCTTCATACCGTGGTCCATGGCCTTGCGGGCCGCGTTCTCAGCAGCCATCTGCGCTGCGAACGGGGTGGACTTACGGGAACCCTTGAAGCCGACGTGGCCGGAGGATGCCCAGGAGATGACAGCACCGTGCGGGTCCGTGATGGACACGATGGTGTTGTTGAAGGTGGACTTGATGTATGCGTGGCCAGCGGCCACGTTCTTCTTTACGACGCGACGACCACCACGGCGCGCGCCGGAACGAGTCTTGGGTGGCATGTTTTACTTCTTCTTTCCTGCGATCGTCTTCTTCGGACCCTTGCGCGTACGAGCGTTGGTCTTGGTGCGCTGACCACGAACGGGCAGACCACGGCGGTGGCGGATGCCCTGGTAGCAACCGATTTCAATCTTGCGACGAATGTCAGCCTGAACCTGGCGGCGGAGGTCACCCTCGACCTTCCAGGTAGCTTCAATGACGTCACGCAGCGCCGACAGCTGATCGTCGTCGAGGTTGTCGGTGCGCAGGTCGGGAGAAATGCCGGTCTTTTCCAGCAGTTCCTTGGCACGGGAAGGCCCGATGCCGTAGATGTAGGTGAGAGCAACCTCCATGCGCTTGTTGCGCGGGAGGTCAACACCAGCTAGACGTGCCATATGGCTAGTCCTTTCGGGTTGTTACGATGGTTTTCTCCTCATCCGTCCCCCGCCACGCATACGCTTCGACCCGGGCCGTGCCGGGGAAACTGTGGGCATGCTTAGCAGCGTGGGCTCAGGCCATCGCAGCCTGAGGTAAAAAAGGACGCACGAAGGGCGCGTCCCGTGGGTGAGGAGGCTTACAGTCTTTACTTGTAGCGGTAGACGATGCGTCCGCGGGTCAGGTCATAAGGAGACAGCTCCACAACAACGCGATCCTCTGGGAGGATGCGGATGTAGTGCTGACGCATCTTGCCCGAGATGTGGGCAAGAACCTTGTGCCCGTTGTCGAGCTCGACGCGGAACATTGCGTTGGGCAGGGGTTCGACGATGCGACCCTCAACCTCGATTGCGCCTTCCTTAGCCATAACCTCTACTTTTCTGATGGAGTTCTTTTCGCCACGCTTGGCGACGCCTCCACCTGCATGTTTGGTGTCTACTGCCTGGTGTCCTCAGCAGCCAATCCGGCTGCGTACAGACACCAGCACTAAAGCATACGCTGCGAGAACGGGTTTTCCAAATACAGAAACCTCCCGTCGCACTAAAGCGCGGGAGGTAAATGGTGTCTAGCGGTGGCTTGCCCACCGCTACGTCCTAGTAGATGAAGACCTTGGAACCAACCGGAACATCGTTCCAGTAGCGCACCGCATCCTGGTGGGTCAGGCGCACGCAGCCATTAGACTGGTAGGCCGGGGAGCCCTCATGGAAGGCGTGGCCGTTGTTCGTGAAGTACATTGCGTAAGGCATCGGTGCGTTACCGAATTCCCACGAGATCTCGTCCTTCACCTTGCGGTTGATGTAGTACGTGCCGGCCGGGGTTTCCTCCCCCGGCTTACCGGTGGACATGCCCTGAGCAACGTAGGTGACGTTGCCGTTGCCGTCCTGCAGCCAGGTACGGCGGCCATCGCGGTCCACGCAGATACGCGCATCTGCCGGGCACGGGCCAACATCGAAGCGCTGCGCCTGACGCTCAGCCTCAGCCTTGCGCGCGGCTTCCTCAGCGGCGGCCTTCTCGCGAGCAATCTGCTCAGCGTGGGCGCGCTCTTCAGCTTCGCGGGCGGCGCGAATCTCGGCGTTCTTCTGATCAATCAGCCCCGGGAAGACGAGCTCAATAGCGCCATCGATTACTGGGCGAAGAGCATCGGCTGCCTGCGGGTTAACATTCTGCAGCGCTTCCAGCATTTGGTTGCGGCTAGCCCACGCGTTCTCACGGGTCTGGCCAGCGAACTCATCAAGCTGGGACTGGACGTTGGAGGACAGGGAATCAATAGAGGGGACCGTCTGTGCATGTGCGGCCGGGGCGACCGAGAGAGTAGCGGTCAGAAGGCCGATTGCGGTGGCTCGGCGTAGGGAGCGAGCACCAGCGCGGGAGCGAATTTTAGACATGGCAAGAAGTATAAACCTTCCGACCATGATTTCCTACCCGAAAGACGTGTTTTAGTAGCGCGGGGTCAGGATTCGGGGACCATTCTCCGTCGCCGCGACGGTGTGCTCCCAGTGCGCCGACCACGAGCCATCGAGGGTTACCACGGTCCAGTCATCCTCTAAGACCTCGCTGTCCTCAGTACCCAGGGTCAGCATCGGCTCGATGGCCAACACGGAACCTTCCTGGATGAGGGGACCGCGCCCTGCCTTGCCTTCGTTGGCCAGGTAGGGCTCCTCGTGCATCTCTCGGCCGATGCCGTGGCCGCCGTAGCCATCGACGATAAAGAGCTCGACGCCGAATTTATCCTCGGCGCGGTAAGTCGCCTGCTCGAGGGCAGCGGAGACGTCGGTCAGCCGGTTGCCCGGAACCATCGCCTTGAGGCCCTCGTGGAGGACCCATTCGGTGGCGTCGCTCAGCGCCTGCGCTTCGGCGCTGGGCTTACCGACGCCAAACGTCCACGCACTATCCCCCACCCAGCCGTCGAGAGTGGCACCGCAGTCGATGGAAACAAGGTCCCCCTCAGCCAGCAGCATTTCCTTGCTGGGGATGCCGTGGACGATGACGTCGTTGACGGAAGCGCAGATGGAACCCGGGAACCCGCCGTAGCCTTTGAAGGTTGGCACGGCACCGGCATCGCGGATGGTCTGCTCGGCCACCTCATCGAGTTCCAGAGTGCTCACGCCCACCGCTGCGGCAGCGCGTACCGCCTGCAGGGCGCGGCCGACGATCTCGCCGGCCGCCTGCATGGCATCGAGCTCGCCTGGGGTGCGGGCGGGGATGGTTTTAGTGCGTCGTCGAAAAGCCATGGCTTAAAAGGCAGATTACTTGCCCATGGCCTTCAGGGTGCGCTCGTTGATCTCCTCAACGGAACCCTCAGCCTTCACGGAGATGATGGCATCGCCGTAGTGCTCAATAAGCGGGAAGGTCTCCTCGCGGTACACGCCCAGGCGGGTGCGGATGGTCTCCTCGGTGTCGTCTGCACGACCGCGGGCGAGCATGCGCTCGACGACGACGTCCTCGGACACCTCAAAGTTCAACACGCCATCCAGCTTGAGGCCCTTGTCGTCAAGGAGCTTCGCCAGGATGTCGGCCTGCTCCACGGTGCGCGGGAAGCCGTCAAGGAGGAAACCTTCCTTGGCGTCATCCTGGTTAAGGCGGTCCTCTACCATGCGGGCGGTGACGTCAGTCGGCACCAGCTTGCCGGCATCGATGTAGGACTTGGCTTCTACACCAAGCGCGGTGCCCTCACCAATGTTGGCGCGGAAGAGGTCACCGGTGGAGATGTGCGGAACGCCGAGCTTCTCGCTGAGGAGGGCGGCTTGGGTGCCCTTGCCGGCACCGGGAGGGCCAAGGAGTACGTAACGCATTACTTAAGCAGTCCTTCGTAGTTGGATTGTAGAAGCTGGGACTCGATTTGCTTGACCGTAGTCAAGGCAACCGAGACCATAATGAGGATGGCGGTACCACCGAAGGCGGAGGTGCCGCTGGCACCTGCAGTGCCCACGCCGAGGTCCAAGAGGATATTCGGCAGAACAGCGATGAGCGCCAGGTAGATCGAACCGACGAACAGCAGGCGGTTCATCACGAAGCCTAGGTACTCGGCGGTCGGTCGGCCCGGGCGGATACCCGGGATGAATCCACCATACTTCTTCATGTTGTCGGCTTGTTCCGCAGGGTCGTACTGAACCGATACGTAGAAGTAGGAGAAGAAGATGGTGAGCACAAAGTAGAGGACGATGTACTGCCAGGAGCTCGGTGCTTGCAGGTGAGCAATGACGTTGCGCTGCCACCAGTTATCGGAGACACCCGGGGAGCCGGAGTTGACGATCTGGGTGATGAGCACCGGCATGTAGATCAGCGAGGAGGCGAAGATGACCGGGATAACGCCGGCCTGGTTGACCTTGAGCGGCAGGTAGGTGGAAGAGCCACCGTACTGGCGGCGGCCCACCATGCGCTTTGCGTACTGCACCGGGATACGGCGCTGACCCTGCTCGATGAAGGTAATGCCCGCGACGAGAACGATGAGGCCCGTGAGAACCATGGCGAAGACCAGACCACCATTGTTCTGGAAGATGTTGACGCCGTCGGTAGGAAGGCGGGTAGCAATACCGGCGAAAATCAGCAGCGACATGCCGTTGCCGATTCCCTTCTCCGTAATCAGCTCACCCATCCACATCACCAGGATTGCACCAGAAGTCATGGTGATAACGAGCACGACGAGGGTGAAGAAGTTGCGGTCCTCCGCCAAGACGCGCACGCCCTGGCCCAGGAGCTGCTCGCGGTCCGCCAAGGCCACGATGCCCGCGGACTGCAGCAGGGCCAGCGCAAGGGTGAGGTAACGCGTGTATTGCGTCATCTTCGCCTGACCGGACTGACCCTCCTTCTTCAACTGCTCGAAGTGCGGAATAACCACGGTGAGCAGCTGCACGATAATGGACGCCGTAATGTACGGCATGATGCCGATGGCGAAGATCGACAGCTGCAGCAGCGCACCACCGGAGAACAGGTTGATCACCGAGTACAGGTTTCCGGACTCCTCCGTAAGGTCACGAAGGCGACCGGCGATGGTGGCGTAATCAACGCCCGGCGACGGGATCTGCGCGCCAACGCGGTAGAGAATAATCATCACGAGCGTGAAGATGATTTTCTTCCGCAGGTCGGCATCTTTGAAAGCCTGCAAAATGGCGGACACTACTCAATCCTCCTGGCCTACCGCGCTTGCTGTGCGGTTCGAATTCGCCGCGCACGGGGGTGGATCTCATCTGTTCCCAAAAGTTAAGAACCTTCTTAAGGTCCTTCATAGGAACGCTTGGACAGTTTTGACCCCATTACCCTACCAGCCCCGCCCCCTTTCGCCACATTGGCCCCGCGAAAACCAGGCTTATCCTTCTCGGATTAGTTTCCCCCCTTAGCGCCATCGACGCATGAGGCCTACCATGGACCGCGTTGCCCTAAGGCAATGTCCTTACAACATTTCTACGTCTTTTCGACCTCTCAAGCGGCGCCCCGGGGCGCCACAGAGTATGGCCGTCTTCTATCTGCCTAACCTTAATCCGAAAGTAGTATGTAGTTTTATGAGTAAGCGATTCTCCCCAATGACCGTGGCTGAGATCATCGATACCTTCGTTCCCAGCCCCAACCCCTTCCGCTGGCAAGCTTTCGACGGTTCCGCAACCGGCCCAGCCGACGCGCAGTTCACCGTCAAAATTAATAACCTGCAGGGTCTGGCCTACATCGCCACACACCCGGGCGATGTAGGCTTCGCCCGCGCCTACGTCACCGACGGAATCACCGTCGAGGGGGAACACCCGGCACACCCCTACGGCATCTTCGACGCCTTGCACGCAATGTATGACAAGTTCTCCCGCCCGGACGCGAAAACCCTTGCCCGCGTCGCGCGTTCCTTGGCTTCGATGGGCGCTTTTCAAATCCAGCCGGTCCCGGATGTCGAGCGTGCCTCGTGGCTGCGCCGCAAGCTCCATGAGGGGCTGTCCAAACACTCCAAGGAGCGCGACGCAGAAGTCATCTCCGATCACTATGACGTGGGCAACGACTTCTACGAGCTCTTCCTCGGCGACTCGATGACGTACACCTGCGCCTACTACCCCTCCCCTGACGCCACGCTCGACGAGGCCCAGGAAAACAAGTACCGCCTCATCTTCGACAAGCTGCGGCTCAAGGAAGGCGACCGCCACTTGGACGTCGGCTGCGGCTGGGGCGGCATGGTGCGCTACGCGGCCAAGCGCGGCGTGAAGTCCTTGGGAGTCACCCTCTCCAAGGAACAGGCAGAGTGGGGCCAGGCCAAGATCAAGGAGGAGGGCCTAGAAGATCTCGCGGAGATCCGCTTCCTGGATTACCGCGACGTCACCGAGGAAGGCTTCGACGCCATCTCCGCCATCGGGTTGCTCGAGCACATCGGAGTCAAGAACTACCCGGACTTCTTCAGCTTCCTCCACGGCAAGCTCAAGCCGGGCGGCCTCATGCTCAACCACTGCATCACCTACCCGGATAACCACAAGACGCCGAAGGGCGGGTTCATCGACCGCTACATCTTCCCCGATGGCGAGCTCTCCGGCTCCGGCACCATTACCAAGTGCATGCAGGATGCCGGTTTCGAAGTCGTCCACACGGAATCCCTCCGCTTCGACTACATGCGCACGCTGCATGATTGGTGCGAAAACCTCAAGGAGAACTGGGAGGAGGCCTGCTCGCTAGTGGGCCTTCCCACTGCCCGCCTGTGGGCCATCTACATGGCCGGCTCCGAGTGGGGCTTCGAGCACAACATCATCAACCTGTACCACTTCTTGGGCGTCAAACTGGGCGATGCTGGCTCCCGCGCCGGCGTGCCCGAGCGCCGCTGGTGGGAAGATTCGCGCTTCTAAATCTTGAAGGAGTTCTATGTTGATCGATCTCATCCGCAATCATCGCAGCGTCGACGCAATCGAAGTCCCGCCGGTGGGCTGGAAGGCGCATGAGGAGGGCGTCGACAAGCTCCTGCGTAGCTTCCACGCGGTGCCGAAGGATAAGCGCGTACGTTTGGCGAAGAAGACCTCGAACCTCTTCCGCGGGCGCAGCGAGCAGCAGGCGGGCCTCGATGTGTCCGGCCTGGGTGGGGTCATTGAGGTCGATCCGATTGTGCAGACCGCCGAGGTCCAGGGCATGTGCACCTACGAGGACCTTGTCGACGCCACCTTGCCGCACGGGCTCATGCCCTTCGTGGTGCCGCAGCTCAAGACCATTACGCTCGGCGGTGCGGTGACGGGCATGGGAGTCGAGTCCACGAGCTTCCGCGACGGCCTTCCCCACGAATCCGTCCTGGAGATGGATATCCTGACCGGCACCGGGAATATTGTGACGTGCTCGCGCGAGGAGAACGTCGATCTCTTCCGCCTCTTCCCCAACTCCTACGGCTCTCTAGGCTATGCGGTGCGCCTCAAGATTGAGCTGCGCGCGGTCAAGCCCTACGTGGAGCTGCGTCAGGTGCGCTTCAACGACTTCAACTCACTCACGCACGCGCTTGACGACGTCTCCCTCACCCGCACCTACGACGACGTCGAGGTCCACGGTCTCGATGGCGTGGTCTTCTCACCGGAGGAGTCATACCTCGTCATGGCCCGTTTTACGGATGAGGAAGGGCCAACCTCGGATTACACGCGGGAGAAAACCTTTTATCGCAGCCTCCAGCACCAGAGCGGGATCCGCCGCGACCGCCTCACGGTGCGCGACTATATCTGGCGCTGGGATACGGATTGGTTCTGGTGCTCCCGCGCGTTCGGCGCGCAGAATCCGCGCGTGCGCAAGGTGTGGCCGCGACAGCTGCGCCGCAGTTCCTTCTACTGGAAGCTCGTGCGCCTAGACCGCAAGTACGAGCTGGAGTACAACTTCATCAAGAAGCCGAAGGGCCTGCCCCGCGGCGAGCGCGTGGTCCAGGACATCGAGGTCACACCGGACAATCTGCCGGAATTCTTGGATTGGTTCTTCCAAGCCTCCGACATCCAACCGGTGTGGCTGTGCCCGATTCGGCTGCGGGAGGGCGTGGAGGACCTCATCGGTACCGGCTCGCTTGCCGCCGATTCCCCGGCCCCGTGGCCGCTCTACCCCCTGCGCCCAGGACAGACCTGGATCAACGTCGGTTTTTGGTCCGGCGTGGAGGGCAATCACGTCGATCCCTCTGCCCCTGGCAATGGCGCCTTTAACCGCCTCATCGAGGCCAAGGTCAGCGAACTCGGCGGACATAAATCCCTGTACTCAGAGGCCTTCTACTCCCCTGAGCAGTTCGCGGAGCTCTACGGCGGCGACCTTCCGGAGCGCATCAAGGCCGTGACCGACCCCGATGACCGCTTCCCGGGCCTCTACGAGAAGACGGTCAACGACGCCTAACGGCCCCACCGCACGCTGCGCCTCAGCATCACCACGGCATACTGTGCCTCAGCATCACCGCCGCGCCTTATGCAACCAACTAGGCCCGCATAAATTTCTCACCATAAGGTTCCTCTCAAAAGGCATTAATACCTTTTGAGAGATGCCTTTTGCGGGCCTCCCGCAGCCAAAGCCCTGGTCATCGCATAACATCTGGACCATAAGGTTCCCCTCAAAAGGTACTAATGCCTTTTGCGGGGCTCGCTGGGTAAATCCCCAGGTCATCGCATAACACTGAAGCCATAAGGTGCCTTTCAAATGGTACTAATACCCTTTGTGTCCTAGGCCAGGACCAAAAACGCCAGAAGCCCTCCCGAAGGCCACCGAAAGGTGGCGCCGCGGGAGGGCGGTGGCTCTCGCAGAGCCTGTAAGAGAATTACTTGGTTGCGGTGGCGGTGCCGCCAGCAGCCTCGATCTTCTCGACAGCAGACTTGGAGAACTTGTCAGCGGTGACGTTCAACTTAACGTTGATGTCGCCGTTGCCCAGAACCTTGACCGGCTGGTTCTTGCGAACCAGGCCAGCAGCGACGATGTCCGCAACGGTGACGTCGCCACCGTTAGCGAAAGCCTCTGCGAGGTCAGCAACGTTGACTACCTGGTACTCAACGTGGTTCGGGTTCTTGAAGCCCTTGAGCTTCGGCAGACGCATATGGATCGGCATCTGGCCACCCTCGAAAGCAGCGGAAACCTGCTTACGAGCACCGGTGCCCTTGGTACCGCGACCAGCGGTCTTACCCTTGGATGCCTCACCGCGGCCGACGCGGGTCTTGGGCTTATTGGAGCCTGCGGCCGGGCGCAGGTCGTGGAGCTTGATGATATCAGCCATGGTTTACTCCCCTGCCACTTCTTCGACGGTGACCAGGTGACGCACCTTGTGAACCATACCGCGGATGATCGGGGTGTCCTGCTTAACTACAGAGTGACCGATGCGCTTGAGACCAAGCGACTCCATGTTTGCGCGGTGGTTCGGCTTGGTGCCCACAAGGCCCTTTACCTGAGTAATCTTCAGAGCCATTGCTTATGCCTCCTGACCTGCGCGCTTGCGCAGCATCTGGGCCGGTGCGACGTCCTCGAGGGACTTGCCACGACGTGCGGCAACTTCCTCCGGACGAACCAGCTGCTTGAGGCCGTCCACGGTAGCGCGGACGACGTTGAGAGCGTTGTCGGAGCCCAGGGACTTCGACAGAATGTCCTGCACGCCAGCGCACTCAAGCACCGGACGAGCAGCACCGCCGGCGATGACACCGGTACCCGGAGCGGCCGGCTTCATCATGACGATGCCAGCTGCGTCGCGACCCTCAACCGGGTGGGTAATGGTGCCAGCAATCATCGGAACGCGGAAGAAGTTCTTGCGAGCCTCTTCTGCACCCTTCTGGATTGCGGCCGGGACTTCCTTGGCCTTGCCGTAGCCGACGCCCACCATGCCCTGGCCGTCGCCAACGACGACGAGAGCGGTGAAGGACATGTTGCGGCCACCCTTAACGGTCTTAGCGACGCGGTTGATGGTCACAACGCGCTCGATGTACTTATCGCGCTCGTTGTCCTGCTGGTTGCGGCGGTCGTTACGACGGCCGTTGTTGCGACCCTTGCGGTCGTTGTTGTTCTCGGCGGAGCGTCCGCCGTCACGCTGTTCACGGTCCGACATTAGGCGTTCCTTCCGTTGATGTTTCCGTATGCCTTAATCATTAGAACTGCAGACCACCTTCGCGAGCGGCGTCGGCCAGCGCAGCAACGCGGCCGTGGTACTTGTAGCCTGCACGGTCGAAGACGACCTGCTCGATGCCAGCAGCCTTGGCGCGCTCAGCGATGAGCTGGCCTACCTTGGCAGCCTTGGCCTTCTTATCGCCCTCGAGTGCACGCACGTCGGCTTCCATGGAGGAAGCTGCAGCCAGGGTGTGGCCGGCCAGGTCGTCGATGACCTGGACGTGCATGTGGCGGGAGGAGCGGTGAACGACCAGACGCGGTGCCTCAGGGGTGCCGCGGAGGGTCTTACGGATGCGGAAGTGGCGGCGCGCGCGTGCTTCACGACGACGCGAGGAAATGTCCTTGCCAACCGGGGTGCGCTTTGCGTTTTCAGTGTTAGCCATTGCTTACTTACCCGTCTTTCCGACCTTGCGGCGGACCTGCTCGCCGTCGTAGCGAATACCCTTGCCCTTGTAAGGATCGTCCTTACGCAGGCGGCGGATGTACGCGGCGACCTGTCCAACCAGTTGCTTGTCAATACCAGATACGGAGAGCTTGGTTGCGCCATCCACAGCGAAGGTGATGCCCTCCGGAGCCTCGATGAGGATCGGGTGGGAGTAGCCCAGAGAAAACTCCAGGTCCTTGCCCTTCTGCTGGACACGGTAACCGACACCGAAGATTTCCATCTTCTTGGTGTAGCCCTCGGTCACGCCAACAACGGCGTTGTTGACCAGGGAGCGGGATAGACCGTGCAGGGCGCGGTTCTTGCGGTCGTCATCCGGACGGGAGACCTTGATCTCATCGTCCTCGACGGCTGCGGTGATCGGCTCCGGCAGCTCAACCTCGAGGGTGCCCTTGGAACCCTTAACGTTGACAACCTGGCCGTTGATGGTGATCTCGACGCCCTTCGGGACGGCGATAGGTGCTAGACCGATACGAGACATGTGTCAATCCTCCCTTACCAGACGTAGGCGAGAACTTCTCCGCCTACACCCTTCTCCTGAGCCTGACGGTCGGTAAGCAGACCCTGAGACGTGGAAATAATGGCCACGCCCAGGCCGCCCAGAACCTGCGGCAGTTCGGTGGACTTTGCGTACACACGCAGACCCGGCTTAGACACGCGACGCAGACCCGAGAGGGAACGCTCACGGTTGTTGTACTTAAGCTCGAGGGTCAGCTCGTGGCCCTCGACGGAGTAGTCAGCGATGTAGCCTTCCTGCTTCAAGATCTCAGCGATGTTCGCCTTGATCTTGGAGGTCGGCATCGACACGACGTCGTGGTGCGCATTAGATGCGTTGCGCACGCGCGACAGCATGTCGGCAATAGGATCAGTCATAGTCATATGAGTGACCTGTAACCTTTCTCGTTGCGGTTCCCGTAATGCTCACCAAAGCGTTTTCCGTGTGATTTCGGGCTACTCACGCTCCCCGCGGTCAATACCGCGAGGCGCTCGCCACCCTTTGATACAGACAACGGTCCGCTATCTACGGCGAGGGGCCTACAACAAAGTAGATGTGTTCAATTCTTCCGGCTTGGCACGTTTCCGCACCTCCTGCGCTGTTTTCGTGGCGCAGGAGTGGAAAAATGCAAGTCCGTCGGCTTACTCTACCCGTTGACATGCTGTTTTCCAAAACGCGTTAGCATGAGAAGTCATGAGTGAAACACCCGACCCCATCCGCACCGCCCACCAATGGCTCCAGGAGGCCGCCGAGCTTCTCGACGTCTCCCCGACCGACGCCACCGCCCTCGTCACTGAGTTGCTGGATTTGACCAAGGATGTTGCCCACACCCAGTCCCGCCCTGCCGCTCCCCTAACGGCTTACCTGGTGGGGCTCGCGTCCAAGGACACCGCTGAGGCCCGCGCCCACATCGCCACGTTGCAGAAGGCCCTTAAGCGATGAGCGGGCGCATTAACGCCACCTTTGCCGTAACCAAGGTGCGCCTCGATGAGAACGGGCAGGTCACCCAGGTAGATACCCGCGGCGATACCGTCGCCGGCGAAGAGCCGCTGGAGATCCGCGTGGGCGGGCAGACGCTGACGACGACGATGCGCACGCCGGGACACGACGTCGAGCTAGCGCATGGTTTTCTTCATTCCGAAGGACACATCGAGAAGGTCAGCGATGTCCGGGAGGCCCGCTATTGCGCTGGCGCCTCGGTGGACGGGCGCAACCCCTATAATCTGCTCGATGTGGAGCTGGCTAACCCGCACGCCATCACGCTGGCTGATCTGCGCCTGACCACCACCACATCCGCCTGCGGGGTGTGCGGCACCTCCTCCATCGAGGCGCTGATGAAGCAGAGCCGCTACGAGATTCCGCGGGTGCCGGTGGATCCGGGGATCGTCGCCAAGCTGCCCGAGGCCCTCAAGCGGGAGCAGAAACAGTTCCGCAAGACCGGCGGCATTCACGCCGCTGGGGCCTTTACTCTCGACGGCGAGCCCGTCGTCGTCCGCGAGGACGTGGGCCGCCACAACGCGGCCGACAAGGTCATTGGCCACCTGCTCATGGAAGGCATGCTCCCCGCCTCCGACCTCATCCTGGTGATGAGCTCGCGTGCGAGCTTCGAGCTGGTCAACAAAGCTGCCATGGCCGGCTTCGGCATGCTCGTTGCGGTCTCCGCCGCTTCCTCCCTAGCCGTGGAAACCGCCCGGGAGACCGGCATGGCGCTGGTTGGCTTCGCGCGCGGCGACCGCTTCAACCTCTACTCGGGCGAACTTAATCGCGGTACGCTTCCGGGCCAGAGTTAAGCCAGGCGTACACGCCGCCAATAAGGAAGCCGCCGCCGATGAGGTTTCCCACCCACACGATGGACCAGTTGGCCAGGACCGCACCGAGAGTAAACCCCTCAGGCAGCGGGCTCGCACAGAAGAAGGTCAAGGTCATCAGGCAGAAGTTGGCGATAACGTGCTCCAGGCCCAGGCCCACAAAGCAGGCGATGATCGGCACGATGACGAAGAACTTGGACACCACATCCTTGGCAAAGACCGCGCCGACGATAGCCATGTTGACCACGAAGTTGGCCAGCATGGCCTCCACCAGCAGTCCGCCGGGGCCCTTGATGAGCTTGCCCATCGCGAGGTTGGCAATGAGATGGTTCGGATCGATTCCGCCCAGCTTGGCGGACATTCCCATGGCCGCAGCGAACAAGGCGGCACCAACCAGGTTGAACAGCGTCGTCACCACGAGCAGCCACAGGCCCTTGCCCCAACCCACCTGCTTAGTCACGGCACCATAGACCATGTACATCATGTTGCCGGTAGCCAGCTCCGCGCCAAGAAGGACGATGGCAAAAAGGCCCAAGCCGAACAGGCAGGCAAAGACCAGCGAGCCCAGGCCTTCCACATGCTTCTCGACGCCCATCCCCATCACCGCAGCAAACGCCGTACCGATGGCGAGGTACACACCCGCCAGGGTGGAGCGCACAGCGAACCGGCCAAAGGACTCGTCGAGCAACGCAACCTTTTTCTTTACCGCGGCTGCCGAAGCATCATTCAGGGACATCATTCACCTCAGGGGAATCGTTAGTTCGCAGACGCCAGTAGTTTACTCCCCGCTTGTTCGAACCTCATAGGAAGCGATGACTCTGCCTTGCCCCTAGAACGCAATATCTCCGTCCTGACCCAAAAGGCATGCAAGCGCAAAAATCCCCGGCCTCCTTACGGAGTACCGGGGATGCTCTTCACCTATGTATTAGGCGGAAGAATTCGCTACGTTACTTGAACGGGAAGCCGAGCTCGCGCAGGAGCTTGCGGCCCTCCTCGTCGTTGGTAGCGGAGGTCACGACGGTGATGTCCATACCACGCGGGCGGTCCACCTTGTCGATGTCGATCTCGTAGAACATGGTCTGCTCGGTGAGGCCGAAGGTGTAGTTGCCGTGGCCGTCGAACTGCTGGTCGGAAAGACCGCGGAAGTCGCGAATACGCGGCAGCGCGATGGTCAGCAGGCGGTCCAGGAACTCCCACATACGGTCGCCGCGCAGGGTAACGCGTGCACCGATGGGCATGCCCTCACGGAGCTTGAAGTTAGCGATGGACTTCTTAGCGCGGCGCACCTGCGGCTTCTGGCCGGTGATAGCGGTAAGGTCCTCGAGAGCACCGTTGATCATCTTGGAGTCGCGGGCAGCGTCGCCCACACCCATGTTGACAACGACCTTGGTGACGCCCGGAATCTGCATCACATTGTCGTACTTGAACTCTTCGTTCAGAGCCTTCTTGATTTCCTCGCGGTAGCGGGTCTTCAGACGCGGAGTGTAGTTCTCGCTCATGTTAGATGTCCTTCCCGTTGCTACGTGCGATGCGGACCTTCTTGCCGTTTTCGTCGAAACGGTAGCCCACGCGGGTCGGGTTACCCTCGGAGTCAACGATCGCAACGTTGGACACGTGGATCGGAGCTTCCTGGGTAACGATTCCGCCGGACTCGGCGCCACGCTCGGTAGCGGAGTTAGCAACGTGCTTCTTGACGCGGTTGACGCCCTCAACGAGGACCTTGTCGCGCTTCGGGTATGCCTCGATGACCTTGCCCTTCGCGCCCTTGTCCGGGCCCGAAATAACGATCACCATATCGCCCTTATGAATCTTCATAAGATTAGATCACCTCCGGTGCGAGAGAAACGATCTTCATGAAGCGCTTGTCACGAAGTTCGCGAGCAACCGGGCCGAAGATGCGGGTACCGCGCGGCTCGTTGTCACCCTTGAGAATAACTGCGGCGTTTTCATCGAATGCGATGTAGGAGCCGTCCGGACGACGGGTCTCCTTCTTGGCACGGACGATGACGGCCTTGACGACATCGCCTTCCTTTACGTTGCCACCCGGGATGGCTTCCTTGACAGTGGCGACGACAATGTCACCAATGCCAGCGAAACGTCGAACGGAGCCGCCGAGAACGCGGATGACGAGGATCTCTCGTGCACCGGAGTTGTCGGCGACGCGCAGACGCGATTCTTGCTGAATCACTATGGGTCTCCTGACCTGGATTAACGTGCGTCAAGATTTCCGTCCTTGACACACCTGGTCTACTTGCTTACGTGGCACAGGCTGTGCGACGAACTCGCTGTTCACAGCGGTCGAAGGGTCTCGGTGCGGCGATTCGGAAACGCATCGCGCTGCACCGACCGGCCATATGCAACCCATACATTCAAGCATGCTCGCCGCTGTTTCCCCAAATCGCGCGCTGCACCACTTCCCCACCTGTTCTCACCCCACAGTGCAGGTTCACGCACTCCTAGGCCTTCGAGGTTGATGCAGCAGTTGCAGCATCAGCCGGTTCCGGCTTCGGGTCCACCGTCAAAAGCGCATCGCCGACGGAGATGCCCTCTCCGGGGTGGTAGGCCGGGAGGACCGGACCCGTCTTCTTCGAGTTAGACACGACGACCGGCGTGGTCACCGGGTAGTCGGCGGCCTTGATCGCATCAATGTCGAACTCGCAGAGGAGGTCGCCGGCTTTCACCTCATCGCCCTTGGAGACGTGCGAGGTGAAGTGTTCGCCCTTCAGGTTCACGGTATCGAAGCCGATGTGCATGAGGATGTCCACGTTGTTGCCGTCGGCGTCCTTGCCGCGCACGGCATACGCGTGTTTGGAGGGGAAGGTGACGGTGACCTTGCCGTCGATCGGGGAGACCAGACGCCCCTCGGAGGGCTCGACGGCCGCGCCAGCGCCCAGCTTGCCCGCCGCGAACATCGGATCCGAGACCGACTCCAAAGCGATAGCAGTACCAGCCAGCGGGGAGGCCACGCGATAGGCGTTCGGGTCAGCGGTAGCGGCCGGAACCGCACCGCCTACGCCGGCACCGGTAGCAGCACCGGTCTCATCAGGATCGATGGAACCGTTCTTGGCAATCAGGTAGCGGCCATAAGCAAAGGCCACGCCGAAGGAAAGGAGCAAAGAGGTAAAGGCGCAGATGAAGAACTGCGTGTAGTCCTCGGGGCGCATGGACACGAAGCCGATGAAGCCGGCGGCGCCGAGGGCGGTGGCTTTGACGTCGAAAAGCGCAATGAGCGTCGCAGCAATCGCGGACGCGCCCATACCGATGTAGAACGGCCAGCGCAGTCGCAGGTTCACACCGAAGATGGCGGGCTCGGTAATGCCGAAGAGTGCGGATACGCCCGAGGCACCAGACAGGCCCTTGAGCTTCTCAGAGCGGGTCAGGAAGTAGACCGCCAGGGCCACGCCACCCTGGGCAATGTTGGCCACGGAAGCCACCGCAAAGATGAAGGAGCCGCCCTCGTTCCACAGCATGGTCTCGATCGGCGGGAAGGACTGGTGCAGACCCGTGATGACAATCGGCGAGTAGAACAGACCAAAGATGAAGCCGCCCACCGGGCCGGCGAACGTGTAGAGGTCATTCAGGCCAGCACCGAGCATGTCGCCAGCGGTGCGCAGCACCGGACCCACCGCAATAAAGGTGATGAAGCCCGTCACCAGCAACGTCAGCAGCGGGGTAAGCAGGAAGTCCACCGTGCCCTTGAGGTGCTTGTGCAGGAACTTCTCAATCGTGGCAAGAATCCAGGCGATGACCAGAATGGGCAGGATGGAACCTTGGTAGCCGGCTTGGGCCACGTCGAGGCCGAAGATGTTCCAATAGGGCATCTCCCCTGCTTCGATGGTCGCGGCTACCTGGTAACCGTTGACCAAGTCCGGCATCACCATCGCCATAGCCATGCCGGCGCCGAGGAACTCGTTGCCGCCAAAACGCTTGGTGGCGGTAAAGCCCACCAAAATAGGCAAGAACGCAAACGGCGCGGAGGCCAAGAGGTTGATAAGCCCGGCAACATCGGCCATAGCCGGGAACATCTCAATAACGGACTGCTCACCGAAGAGGCCGTTGACGGTGAGCACGTTATTGAGCGCCATGAGCAGACCGCCACCGACCAGAATCGGGATGAGCGGCACGAAGATATCCGCGAGGACCTTCACCGCGCGGGAGAACCAGTTGCCGGAATCGGCGGCAATGTCCTTGAGCTTGTCCGTGGAGACCGCGATGTCCTGGGTGGTTATCTTGTTGAGCTGGTCGAAGACGATGTTGACATCGCCCGGGCCAACGATGACCTGGAACATACCGCCGGCCTCAAAGATGCCCTTGAGGTCCGGATCGTTTTCCAGCGCAGCCTTGTCGACCTTCTTGCTGTCTTTGAGCACCATGCGCAGGCGGGTGGCGCAGTGCGCGAGCGCCACGATGTTGTCTTCGCCGCCGATGGCTTTCAGGATTCGCTCCGCGACTTGTGAGTGATCCATGCCGCCGTGCCTCCTAGAGTGAGATGAATTATGTAGTGTCACCTTCCATTAGACACGCCACCCCACAGAAAGCCAAGCATTCGGGCACAAATATAGGAAGATTCACACCCTATCGGGCTTCCCAGCCCTTCCAGCGAGCGCCGCTGGCACCAAAAACCGCCGACGCCCCCGCAATCCGCCCATCGCCCGCAAAGACCTCCACCGCGCAGCCATCCGCGATGAGTTCCAGGGAACCAGCCGGACACGGCACGACGCGCTCATCACCGCCGCAAGCCAAGCAGAGTTCTCCCCCGCCGTAGGTGACGCGGAAGGCTTCGGCCCCGGAGTCGTCGACAAGCGCGTACGTGCCCTCGCCTGCCTGAAGCGTTGCAACCGAGTCGCTTTCCGGCAGCTCCCAGACCGGAGCCTGGCGCAGCCAGCCATCCTCCAACCACACGCGCCGCGGCAGAGTGAGCGTGTGGACCCACCCTTCTTTCACAGTCGGGGTGTCATCCTGCGCCGGCAAGCCCATCCACCCCAGCATGATGGCTTCGCCGTCCTTCTCCACCACCTGTGGCGCGTAGAACTGGTGGCCATAGTCCAGCTCACTGAAACCACGCTCCACGTGGAAGACCGTGCCATCGAGTCGGCCCACGAGGTAGCCGCACTGGTCGGAGGAAGCGTAGTGCGTGGAGCCGTCGGCAAGCACCGGCTCGAGACCTTGCGGGCAGATGACCAGGACGTCCTTGTCCTCGCCCGTAGCGCGGTCACGCAGCGTCAGAAGGTTGGGGCATTCCCACATGTAGCCGCCCGGCACGAGGTCAGGGCTCAGGCCCGGCTCGGCCTGGCTGGTATCGAACGTGAGCGCGCCTTCAAAGGACCAGTGCGCCAAGTCCGTGGAGCGGTAGAGCACCACGTGCCCCGTTTCATCCTCCGCTTGCGCGCCGAGCACCATGCGCCAGCCCGCATCATCACGGGTGATCTGGGGATCCCGGTAGTGTCCCGTGAACCCCTCCGCGGGCCCATTGATGAGTGGGTTGGCCGGGTCGTGTTCGTAGAAACCACCTGCCGGGCCGGAGGGGTCCACCACGCGCACGCGGTTCTGCGAGGGAATCCGTACGCCATCGCGCTTAAGGTTGCCGGTATAGAACAGCCAGACGTCCTCGCCGTCGACCACTGCGCCGCCCGAGTAGCAGCCGTGGGCGTCATGCTCACGGATGGGAAACAGCGCGTCCGGGTAGTGCCGCCACGGTTGCGCGGCGCTCAGCGATGCTACTGCGTGCGCCCACCCCGTTTGCTTCTTAGCGTGTGGGAAGCACGGGTCGTGCTGGTAGTAGACGTGCAGCGTATCGCCATCAAGGAAGATTCCGTTCGGGTCATTCAAGCGGCCGGAGGGCGGGGAGAGATGAAAAAGCGGACGGTAGTTCATGCCCTCGATAGTATGGGCTCTATGGACATTATGGTGTGTGGCGAAGGCCTCGTTGATCTTGTGCCGCGTGGCCGCGGGCAGCTGGCTGACCTCCAACCGGCGTTGGGTGGCGGCCCCTTCAACGTGGCGGTGGCAGCCGGGCGATTGGGCGCTGACGTGGGCTTTCAGTCCCGTCTATCGAAGGACGCATTCGGCTGTGCGCTGGAGGAGCGTCTCACCGAGGAGGGCGTGGACACCTCCCTCGTGCAGCGCGGCGAGGAACCCACCACGCTGGCGGTGTGCAACATCGCCGACGACGGCTCGGCCACCTATTCCTTTTACACGGAGGGTACTGCCGACCGCTTCGTAGAGCCCGCGCTTGCCGACGTCCCCTGGGCCTGCTTCGGCACCGTCTCCCTAGCGCTGGAGCCGGGCGCCTCGCGCTATGCCGCGCTTCTCAAGGACTTGGCTGCGCGCGGGACGAAGGTGGCGCTGGACCCGAATATCCGGCCCTTCTTCGCCACTGCGGAGCACCGCGAGTTCCTGCTGAGTCTGCTTCCCCACGTCACGCTGCTGAAGCTCAGTGAAGAAGAGGTTGATTTCCTTGGGGCTGGGGCACTGGAGCAGGTACCGGTGGTGGTCACCACGCGCGGGGCGGACGGGCTGAGCGTACGCACGGCGTCGGTGTCATTGGAGGTCCCGCCGGTGAACGTCGAGGTGGCGGACACCATCGGCGCGGGCGACACGGTGATGGCTGCACTCCTGACGCTTCTGGCTGAACGGGACGGGACTGCAGCCGAGCTCAGCGCCGAAGACTGGCGCGAGATCCTGCAGTTTGCGGCGGCTGCCGCTGCGATCACGGTCTCACGCACCGGCGCCCAGCCGCCCACACGCACCGAAGTAGAGGCGCGGCTGTGAACTATCCCCTGCGCGCGGCGGTGTTGAACGCGGTTCTCCTCGTTCTCGTCGCGATATGTTTCCTCCTGCCGGTATTCTTCGGCACCTCGGCCCTGCTCCCGGTGCCCGTCGCGGCCTGGACATCGGTCATCCTTGCCGTGCTAGCGCTTATCGACGCCTCCTACCACGCCTTCTCCCCCACCCAACGCCCCACCCGCGGCCTGCGCGCGCTCACCGCCCTCGGGGCGGGCACGCTCATCGCAGGCTGGTTGGTCTGGGTTCAGATCTTTAACACCATCGACGTGACCAGCACTACGCCCTACCGCATCGGCACGTTCCTTCTCGCGGTCGGCGCGGTGCTCAGTGCGTTTTGCCTTGCCATTGCGCTCACACACCGCGGCGCGCGCTAGAGGATCTGGTCTCGGAGAAGAGCGCCGTGCAGGATCAAAAATAGCCCCCACGATAACCGTGGGGGCTATTCACGTAGAAGAGGGCTAGATTTTACTTAGCCTTCTCCACGATCTCGACGAGACGGAAGTGCTTGTCCTTGGACAGCGGGCGAGTCTCGGCGATGAGAACGCGGTCGCCGATGCCGGCGGTCTCGTTCTCGTCGTGCGCCTTAACCTTCTTGTTAGTGCGCATGATCTTGCCGTAGAGGGCGTGCTGCTTGCGGTCCTCGAGCTCGACAACGATGGTCTTATTCATCTTGTCGGAGACAACGATGCCGGTGCGGGTCTTGCGAGCGCCCTTTTCCTTCTTAGTGTTCACGTTTGCCTCACTCATGATTAAGCCTCAGCTCCCGGAGCAACGGACAGGCCCAGCTCGCGCTCGCGCAGAACGGTGTAGATGCGGGCAATGTCGCGCTTAACCGTGCCGATGCGGCGGTTGTTGGTCAGCTGGCCGGTGGCCTTCTGGAAACGAAGGTTGAAGAGCTCTTCCTTCGCGTCCTTCAGGCGGTTCTCCAGCTCAGCGTTGTCGAGCTCGCGGAACTCGTGGGCGGGGGTACCGTTAGCCATTAGAACTGGTCCTCCTTCTTGATGATGCGGACCTTGCACGGAAGCTTCTGACCAGCGCGGCGCAGGGCCTCGATGGCGGTAGCCTCGTTCGGGTAGGTCATCTCGAAGAGGATGCGGCCCGGCTTAACGTTGGCAACCCACTTCTCGACGGGACCCTTACCGGAACCCATACGCACGCCGAGCGGCTTCTGGGTCAGCGGACGGTCCGGGAAGATGTTGATCCACACCTTGCCACCACGCTTGACGTGGCGGTTGATGGCAATACGTGCGGCCTCAATCTGGCGGTTGGTGATGTACGCCGGCTCGAGAGCCTGGATGGCGTAGTCACCGAAGTTGATGCGGTTACCGCCCTTGGACACACCCGAGCGGGTCGGGCGGTGCTGACGACGGTACTTGACGCGCTTAGGAATCAGCATGGATTAGCCCTCCTGCTTCTGCTGTGCGCGCTGGCGACGCTGGCCACCACGACGCGGACGACCGTTGCGGTCACCGCGGCCACGGCCCTGCGCCGGAGCGTTCAGTTCGGACTCGCGGACGCCACCGACAACGTCACCCTTGTAGATCCACACCTTGATGCCAATGCGGCCGAAGGTGGTGTGGGCCTCTGCGGTGCCGTAGTCGATCTCGGCGCGAAGGGTGTGCAGCGGAACGCGACCCTCGTGGTAGCGCTCGGTGCGGGACATCTCAGCGCCGCCCAGACGACCAGCCAGGAGGATCTTAATACCCTTAACCTGCGGCTGGCGCATAGCGGACTGGATGGCCTTGCGCATTGCGCGGCGGAAAGCAACGCGGTTAACCAGCTGCTCAGCGATGGACTGTGCAACCAGGTTTGCGTTGGCGTCGACCTGCTTGACCTCGAGGATGTTGAGGGCGACCATCTTGCCAGTGAGCTTCTCCAGCTCACGGCGGATGCGGTCAGCCTCAGCACCGCGGCGGCCAATCACGATGCCCGGGCGGGCGGTGTGAATGTCCACGCGGACGCGGTCGCGGGTGCGCTCGATGACGACGTCGGCGATGCCGGCGCGGTCGAGGCCCTTCTCCAGGTACTCGCGGATCTTGATGTCTTCGGCTACGTAGTTTGCGTAGTCCTTATCGGCGTACCAGTGGGTCTTCCAGTCGGAAGTGATGCCCAAACGTAGGCCGTGAGGATGGATCTTCTGGCCCATTACTTGGCCCCTTCCTTCTGGCTCTCGACAACCACGGTGATGTGGCTGGTGCGCTTACGAATCATGAATGCGCGGCCCTGTGCGCGCGGCTGGAAACGACGCATGGTCGGACCCTCGTTGGCGTATGCCTCGGAGATGACCAGGGTGCGTGGATCCAGACCGAAGTTGTTCTCAGCGTTGGCAGCTGCGGATGCAACAACCTTGGCAACCGGCTCAGCGGCGCCCTGCGGAGCGTACTTCAGGATTGCAAGTGCCTCGGCTACGGACTTACCGCGGACCAGGTCGATGACGCGGCGTGCCTTCATCGGGGTAACGCGGACGTAGCGAGCCGTTGCGGATGCGGAGGTGATGGTGTCACTCATCGCTTATCGACGTCCCTTCTTGTCGTCCTTAACGTGACCCTTAAAGGTCTTGGTGGGTGCGAACTCACCGAGCTTGTGACCAACCATGGAGTCCTCGACGAACACCGGGACATGCTTACGACCGTCGTGGACGGCGAAGGTGTGACCGATGAAGTCGGGCAGGATGGTGGAGCGGCGAGACCAGGTCTTGATGACCTGCTTGGTGCCGGCCTCGTTCTGAGCATCAACCTTGTTGAGGAGGTGCTCATCGACGAACGGGCCCTTCTTAAGGCTGCGTGGCATTGTTTACCTCCTCTTAGCGCTTCTTGTTCGGGCGACGACGGCGCACGATCATGTTGTTCGAGTAACGGTTCGGGTTGCGGGTGCGGCCTTCCTTGTGGCCCCACGGCGACACCGGGTGGCGACCACCCGAGGTCTTACCCTCACCACCACCGTGCGGGTGGTCGACCGGGTTCATAACGACACCGCGGACGGTCGGGCGGACGCCCTTCCAACGCATACGGCCGGCCTTGCCCCAACGGATGTTCATCTGGTCGGCGTTGCCAACCTCACCGACGGTGGCGCGGCAACGGATGTCGACGCGACGGATCTCGGAGGACGGCATACGCAGGATGGCGTACTTGCCTTCCTTACCCAGCAGCTGGATGGAGGCACCAGCGGAGCGAGCCAGCTTAGCGCCAGCGCCCGGCTTGAGCTCCACAGCGTGGATGGTGGTACCGGTCGGGATGTTGCGCAGCGGCAGGTTGTTGCCAACCTTGATATCTGCGTTCGGACCAGCCTCAACGATGGTGCCCTGCTTCAGGCCCTTCGGGGCGATGATGTAGCGCTTCTCGCCGTCTGCGTAGTGCAGGAGGGCGATGTTAGCGGTACGGTTCGGGTCGTACTCGATGTGAGCGACCTTTGCAGGGATGCCGTCCTTGTCGGTACGACGGAAGTCGATGAGACGGTAACGGCGCTTGTGGCCACCGCCGATGTGGCGGGTGGTGATGCGGCCGTAGTTGTTACGACCACCAGTCTTGCTCAGCGGGCGCAGCAGGGACTTCTCCGGGGTCGAGCGAGTGATTTCCTCGAACTCGGACACGGAGGATGCGCGGCGACCCGGAGTTGTCGGCTTGTACTTACGAATAGCCATAATTCTTCCTTTTCCTTTCGGCTCTTCGGAGGGGCTTAAGCGCCTGCGCCGAAGACGTCGATGGAGTCGCTGCCTTCACGGAGCGTCACGTAGGCGCGCTTGGTGGACTTACGCTGACCGAAGCCGGTGCGGGTGCGCTTACGCTTGCCTGCACGGTTCACGGTGTTCACGGAAGCAACCTTCACGCCGAAGATCTGCTCGACGGCATCTTTAATCTGGGTCTTGTTGGAGTCCGTGGAGACGTAGAACGTGTAGACGTTCTGCTCCATCAGGCCGTAGGACTTCTCGGACACAACCGGTGCGATGATGACGTCGCGCGGGTTAGCGAGCTTAGCCATTACTTCTCCTCCTTAGCTTCCTCGGCGGCGCCGGTAGCGCGCTCGACGAAGGTGTGCAGAGCCTCAACGGAGAACACAACGTCGTCCGAGTAGAGGACGTCGTAGGTGTTCAGCTGGCCGGCATCCAGGATCTGGACGTTCGGCAGGTTGTTGGCGCTGCGGCGAGCATTGATGTCCTCGCGGCCGATGACCAGAAGAACATTCTTGCGGTCGGTGAGGCGCTCGATGAAAGCCTTGGCCTGCTTGGTGGACGGGGTCTGGCCCGGGACGAGCTCCTCGATGACGTGGATGCGCTCGTTGCGTGCACGGTCAGACAGTGCGCCGTAGAGAGCAGCCTTGATCATGCGCTTCGGGGTGCGCTGGGAGTAGTCACGCGGGACCGGGCCGTGCACGGTGCCACCGCCGGTGTAGTGCGGAGCACGGATGGAGCCCTGGCGGGCGCGGCCGGTGCCCTTCTGGCGGAACGGCTTGCGACCACCGCCGCGGACCTCGCCGCGAGTCTTGGTCTTGTGGGTACCCTGACGAGCGGCAGCGAGCTGTGCGTTGACAACCTGGTGCATCAGAGCAATGGATGCCTCGGTGTCAAAGAGCTCGGCCGGCAACTCAACGGTGCCGTTGGTCTTACCGTCAGCGGTCTGGACGTCTAGCTTGAGGTTGCTCATGCGTGTGCACCGCCCTTCACTGCGGTCTTAACGGTGACGAGGCCACCGCGCGCACCCGGGATAGCACCCTTGATGAGCAGCAGGTTGGACTCGGCATCAATCTTCTGAATCTTCAGGTTCTGGGTGGTCACGCGGTCCTGGCCCATGCGGCCAGCCATGCGCTTACCCTTGAAGACGCGGCCCGGGAACGAAGCGCCACCAATGCCACCAACGCGGCGGTGAGCAGCCTGGTTACCGTGGGCAGCGCCCTGGCCTGCGAAGCCGTGGCGCTTCATGGCGCCAGCGTAGCCGTGACCCTTGGTGGTGCCGGTGACGTCGACGAAGGACACGCCCTCGAAGATATCCACCTTGACCTCCTGGCCGACCTCGTATGCGGAGGTATCGTCCATGCGGATCTCAGCGACGTAACGGCGCGGGGTCACGCCAGCCTTCTTGAAGTGACCGGTTGCAGGCTTGTTGACCTTGCGCGGGTCCTTCTCGCCGAAGGCAATCTGGATGGCGTTGTAGCCATCGGTTTCTTTCGTACGGATCTGGGTAACCACGCACGGGCCAGCCTCGACGACGGTCACCGGCACAACGCGGTTCTCCTCGTCGAAGACCTGGGTCATGCCGAGCTTGGTGCCCAGAATTCCCTTGATCTCGTTTTCACTCATTGTTTGTTCTCCACCAAATACGTTGTGTCGATCGCTTACTGGATATTCACGTCGACGCTTGCCGGAAGGTCGATGCGCATAAGGGCGTCAACGGTCTTCGGGGTCGGGTCGAGAATGTCGATGAGGCGCTTGTGAGTGCGCATCTCGAAGTGCTCGCGAGAGTCCTTGTACTTGTGCGGAGAACGAATAACGGCGTATACGTTCTTCTCGGTTGGGAGCGGCACCGGGCCGACAACACGAGCACCCGTACGGGTAACGGTCTCGACGATCTTCTTAGCAGAAGCGTCGATGGCCTCGTGGTCGTAGGCCTTCAGCCGAATGCGGATTTTTTGTCCCGCCACGCTTATCCTCTTCCTCGCTTCCCCACTTTCACATTCCCGGCCTATCCGGGGCGTGAAGCGGTGGGAAATTGCTTCTCGATTTCTCTATAACGTTGTCCGGGCTGGAAGCCATGGCTCAACGCCAGTTGTCTGACTGTCATGACGACCACGAGAGTGACTTAAGGCAAAAGCCCAGAGTGCAGTGCTCGTGACGGGGTACAAGACCCGTAGTCAAAGTAAATAGGAAGAAGACTGGGGCGTTAGATCTCAATGATCCGCAACCAAAGTCTTATTCATATACTGCCGCTGTTTATTTGCCATGCCCCTTCTCCGGTCCATCTTCTCGGGATTGTCTCTGCTCAAGCGCGGACCTAGCCCGATCGGATGACCTTCGCGTGTAGTTCCAGAAGAACTCCACAACAAAGGTGTCATGTTCGCCTTACCAGCAACGACGCCCTACAGGCTGAAGCCTGCGGCTACGCCGCTGTGTTAAAGCAACCCCTGTATTTAAGCACGTAACCTCGCGTTTTCCAAACTCCTGCGGAAACAGTGGGTAACATCACGTTTTGGCCAAGGATTGACTCTCCGCCGCCCCGCGGACCGCGTTCGAGGTTAAGCTCGTGACGTAGATACAGACCTTAATCAACTACACAGTGAGAGGGATCCATCATGGCTGAGAACACCACCCCCAAGGACGTCGCCGAGCAGACTGCCCCGGCTAACGACGCCACCCCGGCCCCTGCCCCGGAGCGCAACAAGAACCTGGAGACCGATTTTGGCACCACCCGCATCGATGATGTCGTTGTGTCCAAGATCGCCGGCATCGCCGCCCGCGAGGTTTCCGGCGTCGCCGCCCTCGGCGGCGGTGGCGCCCGCATGATGGGTTCCATCCGCGAATCCTTCGGTGCTTCCGAGGACGTCCGCCAGGGTGTTTCCGTCGAGGTGAACAACGGCACCGCCTCCATTGATATCGCCATCATCGCCGAGTACGGCGTGGCCATCCACGAGCTTGCCGAGGCTATTCGCCGCAACATCATGAACGCGGTCGAGCGCATGACCGGCCTGTCCGTGGACCGTGTCGATGTCGTCGTCCACGACGTCAAGCTGCCGCGCGAAGAAGACGAGTCTGCCGAAACGGCCCCGGCAGTTACCCAGGGCCAGGCATAACGTGACCTCTGCCGAGCTCACCCTCCCCATTGCCACGTCCATAGCGGAGGCGGTGACGGATCTGAGGGGCGTCGCCAAGCTTTCGCCCGGCCGGTTCGGGGAGGTCGCGCTGCTCTTCCCCGGTGAGCGCGTGCACGGCATCCGCCGCCCCAGCCCACAGGATGACACGCACCTGGAGCTGCACATCGTCGTTGATGTCAGCGCTGGCGTTCCCCTCGCCGAGCTTGGCGACGCCACCCGCACCACCGTCCGCGTCACCTGGCCCGCGGTGCGCCGCGTGGACGTTGTCTTCGACGACGCGGTCTAAAAGGAACCGACCCACAGAACTAAAGGAAAACCATGAAGAATTACACCTCCCTCGGCGTGATCGCCGGCTTGGTTCTGGCCTTTTTCATCTACCTCGGCGTGTGGTACGTCGCGCTCGCGGTGCTGCTCGCCGCAGTCGGTGGCGTGATTGGCGCGCATTTCGACGGCCGCATCGACCTCACTGCGGTATGGAAGGGCGTGGTCGGCCAGGATAGAGGCCGAGGCTAGTGAGCACCGCCAAACACGGCCGCACCCGCTTTTCTCTGCGCGCGATGGAGAAGGTGATTAGCTCCGCCATCGCGAGTGTGCCGGGAACCGCGGCTGTCGACGCCAAACTTGCCGGCCTGGCCGGCCGCGCCTTTCCGCGCGTGATGGCGCAGATGGATCCGGATACGCAGATGGTCGCTGTCGACGTCGATATCGCCGTCTACTGGCCCTCCCCCGTCACCGACGTTGCAGCGGCCGTTCGCACGGCGATACGAGAGGCCGTGCGTGATTTCACCGGTTTCCGGACCACCCGCGTCAACGTCACCGTGGGTGGCGCCGTGGCAGGCGAACGCACGACTGCCTTGGCGGTCGAGACACGGGCGCCGCTGCCGGCGCAGATCCCGGCGATTGTTCCGGAGCGTGTCCTCAAGCCCATCACCACCGCGCACGGCGCGCCCGTGCGCCACATCGCGGCCCCACGCGAGGCTCCGGTACGTGCCGTGGCGGCACCGGAGGGACCGCGGGTGCGGGGTGTTGCCACGCCATCCGAGGTTGCGGTTCGCACGGAAGGTTTCGGCCCTTCAGAGCAGCGCTACGACGAGCTGCGGCCAATCGTTACGGCAGCGCCGCGGCCGCTGCGCGTTATTGCTGACCCCGCGCCCGTCAACGTTCGTTCGGTGGCGTCGCCCCAGGAATTCGCGTTGCGCCGCATCACTACTCCCCGCCCGGTCCAGCCGCGGCACGTGGACGTTCCACAGGCACCAGCGCTGCGCTCCCCGCACGCCGAGCCGCTCCAGCTGCGCCCGATTGAGATTCGGCCCTCGGCCCAGTTCACACGCCGGGTAGACGTCCCGCGCCCGGCGCCGCTGCGCGCCATCACGATCAACGATAGGAGGCCATTATGAGTGAGAGCTCCCTGCCCGTTGGCTTTGGTCAACGCCCGAAGGCCTCCCCGCCGGCGCGCGGCTGGACCATCATTCTGGGCATCGTCCTCCTCGTCGCCGCCGTGGTCGTGGGGCGTGAGGCCTGGGTCGTGGGTGCCGATGAGGGCGCTGCGTCGTGGTTGCAGCCGTTCATCGATGTGATGTCCTCCCCGGAGATCCACGGGTGGATGCTGGTGGCCGGCGGTGCGGCCATCCTCATCGGGCTGATTTTGTTGTGGGCGGCGTGTGCGCCGCGGAAGACGACGCACGTGCGGATTGGCTCCGAGGATGCGTCGATGTGGTTGCGCGCGGTGGACATTGCGCGGGTGGCGTCGGCAACGGCGCGTCGGGTGCCAGGAACTACGGCAGCGCGCAGTAGGGCGCGGATCTCTAAGGACCAAGCGCGCATTACGGTGACTGCGACGGGCGATGCCGACGACGCGCAGCTTAAAGAGCGCGTGACTGAGGCGGTAACCGCGGCACTCGCGGCTATTACCCCGGCTCCGGACATCACCGTGGTGCTTGAGGATGAACAGGAGGAGATCGCTAATGTCTAAGGCGCTCGCCGGCGTGGACCGTACGATCCTTGCCATCGTGGGAGTCCTTCTCATTGCTCTGGGCGCGTGGCCGATTCTCATTCACTTCGACGTGTCCTTTGCCACCTACCTGGCAACGTGGGTTGACCACGACACATGGGCAGGCTTACCGGAGCAGGGCTGGTGGCCCTATGCGCTGGGCTTGGCGACGATTGTCTGCGCCCTAGCCGGTCTGTGGCTTGTGATCAGCAACCTGCGGCACCATCGGTTTAGCTCGGTATCTTCGGAACAATCGAATGAGGAGGGCGCGATTAAAACTGGGATGTCCGCGATTGCGGGCGCGGTGGCGGATACCCTCGCTGAGGTTGAGGGCGTGGAGAAGGTCTCGCGGCTCGTCGCCTACGACCGCTCGCGGCCGACTCTGCAGTACGAGGTCCTGGCAGATCCCGATACCCCGTTGCTGCGAATCAAGGACGCCATCGAAGTCAACGACCGGGACTTCCGTGCCGCGTTCCCTGACGTGGATGTGGATACGCGATACAAGGTCCACTTCACGAAGGTGCGCAACGCGGTCCTCTAGATACCACCTACCCTGCTCACAAAACTACTCGTGAGCAGGGTTTTTCTTCTTCCGGTTGCGGGGTTGCGGGTGCTGGTTTAATCT
>NZ_KV794745.1:0-420 GCF_001808895.1 Corynebacterium sp. HMSC070E08 | reverse complement strand
TCCGCCTCCGCAACTCGGGGATTGCGCTGGTGGAACACATACCCAGCTCACCCGACGAGCTCCGCGCGCTCGGTGCAGACCCAGCCGACGCCACCGAACTCGCAGACCTACACCAGGTGTACTTCGGCCCCACCCGCTACACCGGCAAGCAAAAGAAAGCACGTGCAGCCGCCCTTGCCCAACGCCACAGCTTGGGCACCCTCACACTGATTGAAACCTATGTTTCAAAAGTAAAGAAGACCTTGGATGCGTGGAACCTCCGAGCAAAACTTGCCGCCACACCCGCACACCGCATCCCCACCGTTGCTACCGCACGGCTTAAAGAACTCAAGCGTAAAAGAACCGCCAAACCAGGTGTGCGCATCACCTACCGAGAGCAAGGCCCTAATGAGGTTACCCTCGTTTAGTGGACACCCTATT
>NZ_KV794744.1:0-239 GCF_001808895.1 Corynebacterium sp. HMSC070E08 | reverse complement strand
GGCAAGAACATGTACCTGGCCACGGTCATCGACGTCTACTCGCGCAAACTCGTCGGCCATGCACTAGCCGATCACATGCGGGTATCGCTGGTTATCGAAGCTTTATCTCATGCCAGAAAAGTCCGCGGAAGCCTTAAAGGGGCAATTTTCCATTCCGATCATGGCAGTGTGTACACCTCACAAGCATTTAGAGAGCACTGCGCTGTACTTGGTGTTCGCCAATCCATGGGAGCAGTGGG
>NZ_KV794743.1:0-722 GCF_001808895.1 Corynebacterium sp. HMSC070E08 | reverse complement strand
TGTGATGTCTAGGGACTTTTTGGACACGGAGTCCAGGATGTTTTTGGACAGGATGTCTAGTGGCTTTTTGGACGTCTAAGGCGGTGGAATAGCCGGATGGCTATTCCATTGCATAAGCGTAGAAAGGTCGCAGATTTCGATCCCGTTCGTGACGGCAAGACGGTCACACAGTTTTGCAAAGAATTAGGAATCTCGCGGCAGACGTACCACAACATCAAACACCGGATAGAGCAGAAGGGCCGCGCAGGCATTGTGCCGGATTCGACTGCCCCGAAGAATCCGATTAAGAAATTTAATGAAGCCGACAAAATCGCAGTCGTCCACGCCAGACAACAGTTAATGGAGCAAGGCTTAGATTATGGGCCTTGGTCGATTTACTACTTTTTGTTCGACACTGTAGGCGCAGATTACACCCCATCGCGTTCTACAATCGCCTCGTGGCTGCATGAACTGGGATTTGTTGATGCCAATGCCCGCAAACGGCCACGCAGCTCCTATAAGCGCTTCGCCCGTGATCACGTCGGTGAACTCTGGCAAATCGATGGACTGGTCTATCGCCTCTTTGACCATGCCCACACACATGTCACGATTTACCAGATTATCGATGATGCCAGCAGATTCGATGTCGGAACCACAGCGTTCGCCCTGCCAGAAAACGGTACTGATGCACGCGCTGTGCTGGCCGCAGCGTTCGCTGCCTACGGCAAACCGCAAGAAATCCT
>NZ_KV794742.1:0-1203 GCF_001808895.1 Corynebacterium sp. HMSC070E08 | reverse complement strand
TAATTAATCATCCCAGTTAAGATGTATCTCCACCCGATTAACTTACGGTGGCAGTAAAACGTTTGTTCACTCAACCACCAGCCACACAACAAAAGTGCGGCTAAAAGACACCAACTGGTGCCAAAAAATATGCTCCTTAGAAAGGAGGTGATCCACCCGCACCTTCCGGTACGGGTACCTTGTTACGACTTCGTCCCAATCGCCGATCCCACCTTCGACAGCTCCCTAACAAGTTTAGGCCACTGGCTTCGGGTGTTACCAACTTTCATGACGTGACGGGCGGTGTGTACAAGGCCCGGGAACGTATTCACCGCAGCGTTGCTGATCTGCGATTACTAGCGACTCCGACTTCATGGGGTCGAGTTGCAGACCCCAATCCGAACTAAGGCCGGCTTTCAGCGATTCGCTCCACCTCACAGTGTCGCTGCGCGTTGTACCGACCATTGTAGCATGTGTGAAGCCCTGGACATAAGGGGCATGATGATTTGACGTCATCCCCACCTTCCTCCGAGTTAACCCCGGCAGTCTCTCATGAGTCCCCAACCAAATGCTGGCAACATAAGACAAGGGTTGCGCTCGTTGCGGGACTTAACCCAACATCTCACGACACGAGCTGACGACAACCATGCACCACCTGTACACCAGCCACAAGGGACACTACATCTCTGCAGCAATCTAGTGTATGTCAAGCCCAGGTAAGGTTCTTCGCGTTGCATCGAATTAATCCACATGCTCCGCCGCTTGTGCGGGCCCCCGTCAATTCCTTTGAGTTTTAGCCTTGCGGCCGTACTCCCCAGGCGGGGCGCTTAATGCGTTAGCTACGGCACAGAAGACGTGGAAGCCCCCTACACCTAGCGCCCACCGTTTACGGCATGGACTACCAGGGTATCTAATCCTGTTTGCTACCCATGCTTTCGCTCCTCAGCGTCAGTAACTGCCCAGAGACCTGCCTTCGCCATCGGTGTTCCTCCTGATATCTGCGCATTTCACCGCTACACCAGGAATTCCAGTCTCCCCTACAGCACTCAAGTTATGCCCGTATCGCCTGCACGCCCGAAGTTAAGCCCCGGAATTTCACAGACGACGCGACAAACCACCTACGAGCTCTTTACGCCCAGTAATTCCGGACAACGCTCGCACCCTACGTATTACCGCGGCTGCTGGCACGTAGTTAGCCGGTGCTTCTTATACAGGTACCGTCAC